>DASZGN010000109.1:0-9696 GCA_035938775.1 Trinickia sp. | reverse complement strand
GCGAGCGCATGCTCCTGAAGCTTGAAGCCTCGATCCAAAGCAATCGCTTGCTGGCGTTTTTCAATTTCGGGGTCGAAGAATTCCTCGACGCGCCCGCAATCGAGACACACCAGATGGTCGTGATGCGTGCCCTCGTTCAATTCGAAAACAGCCTTGCCCGATTCGAAATTGCTGCGCGAGAGGAGCCCCGCCTGCTCGAATTGCGTGAGCACGCGATAGACCGTTGCGAGCCCGATGTCGAGTTCTTCGCTGAGCAGGCTACGGTAGACGTCTTCCGCGGTGAGGTGCCGCACGGCGCTCCGCTGAAAAATCTCAAGAATCTTGAGGCGCGGTAGGGTCGCCTTCAGCCCGATATTTTTCAGATCGGTCGGATTGGTCATGGCTAGGCATCCCTAGAGTACAATGCAGGGTTCTAATAGTAATTTGTTTTGCTGTTTCGGTCATCTTCGGTGAAACTCGCGCGGCTTGATGCCAGGCAAAAACAGGCCCGCACGGTGGGTGAAATGAATCCAAATTTTCTTTTGAAGTATCGGGGGAGCCGCACGCAAAGCGTGTTGATCGCTGCCGCAACGGTCGCGCTCCTCGCCGGATGTTCGACCTACGACAGCCTCACGCAGCGCGTCGTGCAACGCATCACCCCCTATCGGATTACCGTCGTTCAGGGCAACTTCGTGTCGCAGGAGGCGGCGGCGAAAATGCGCGTCGGCATGACGCGCGCCGAGGTGAAGTCGGTGCTCGGCACGCCGCTGCTCGCGGACATGTTTCACGCCGACCGCTGGGACTACCTGTTCTATTTCAAGCGAGGGTCCACGGCGGTCGTGCAGCAGCGTGACTTCATCGTCGACTTCAAGGACGATCGCGTCGTGAGCTGGTCTGGCGGCAACGATCTGCCGTCGGAGCTCGAATTGCTTGCCGATATTGACGGCGACAAGCGCGGCAAGAAGGCGAAGGCTGCGGCGGTCGCCGCGGCGGCGAGTGCGGCAACGCCCGCTTCGGCTTCGGCTTCCGCTGCGGCTGACGCCGCTGCCGCTGCCGCAGCGTCCGCTCCCGCGGCTTTAGCCATCGATCCGAACGAGCAGGCGGCACAAGCGGCGAACCGCGCCGTGAACCAGGTGCAGTCGACGAAACCGGGCACGCCGTCCTCGGCGCGCGTGAGTGCGCCGACGGCGGCAGGCATGACGCCCGGCGCCGCGCCGCTGCCCGGTGCGCCGCAATTGCAAATCCACCGCAAGCCGCGCAATGCGCCGGATAACAACATGCCGGTCGGGCCCGCGGGCTCGGACTCCGACGGCACCGATGGCGCGTCGTTGCACGATCAGCCGCTCACGCCGTCGCAAAGTGCTAAGGGCTCGGGTGGCTGATCGCCCGTTGCCGATGAAGCGGGCCGTGCGCGGGGCGCGCAGCCCGCTTTTGTTTTTTGGGGCCCCGTGCCGAGCCAGCGCCAAGGCTCAATCGCCCGCTTGGTGAATGGCGGGGGTGCTCAGTGTCGTTGGCTGTCAGTCGTTAATCGTCATTCAGAGGTGGTGTGCATGTTGCCGATGAAAATCGCCATTGCGGGCGCATCGGGCCGGATGGGCCGGATGCTGATCGAAGCGGTCCTGAACGACCCCGATGCGACGCTTGCCGGCGCGCTCGACCGGCCCGGCAACCCGCAGTTGGGGGAAGACGCCAGCGCGTTTCTCGGCAAGCGCACGGGCGTCGTGCTCACCGACGATGTCGAGCGCGTGCTCGCGCAGGCGGACTGCCTGATCGACTTCACGCGGCCCGAGGGTACGATGGCGCACGTCGAAGCGGCACTGCGCCACGGTGTGAAGGTCGTCATCGGCACCACCGGCTTCGACGATGCGCAAAAGAGGGCGCTGCGCGCCGCGGGCGAGAAGATCGGCATCGTGTTCGCCGCGAACATGAGCGTCGGCGTCAATGTCACGCTCAAGCTGCTCGAATTTGCCGCACGGCATTTCGCGACCGGCTACGACATCGAAATCATCGAGGCGCATCATCGGCATAAGGTCGATGCGCCGTCGGGCACCGCGTTGATGATGGGCGAAGCGGTTGCCGGCGCGCTTGGCCGCAATCTGGACGAGTGCGCCGTCTATGGGCGCCATGGCGTGACGGGCGAGCGCGATCCGTCGACGATCGGCTTCTCGGCCATTCGCGGCGGCGATATCGTCGGCGATCACACCGTCCTTTTCGCGGGCACGGGCGAGCGCATCGAGATCACGCACAAGGCGGCGAGCCGCGTCTCCTATGCGCAAGGCGCACTGCGCGCGGCGCGTTTTCTCGCCGAGCGCGGGGCGGGTTTTTTCGACATGCAGGACGTGCTTGGCCTGCGTTGACACCGCTCGAGGCGTTTTTCATCGGCTAGCGCGCCCACAAGTTCGCGTCGCGCTGCCCCAAGCGAAACAGGTAACGACGCTCCGGGCTTTCGAATCGAATGCAAAACACCGGCATCCTTCACTACCTGCAAACGAGCGACGCCGTCACGCATGGCGTCGCTTATCTTCTTCTGGCCATGTCGGTGGCGAGCTGGTGCTTTCTGATCGTGAAAGGCTGGATGCTCGGCCGCGCGAAACGCCAGGCACCGCGCGCAATCGCGCTCTTCTGGCAGGCATCGACGCTCTCCGACGCCGTGCTCGCCATCCGCCTTGTCGACAAGGAGCGCGTCTTCGCGCCGCTCGCCGAGGCGGCGCTCGATGTGGCCGAAGCGCACGCGCCGAGCGCGCTGCTCGCGCGCGTCGACCATAGCGAACGCGTGCTGCGCGCGTTGCGCCAGGCGCTCACGGCCTCGCAGCGCCGGCTCGAGTTCGGCCATGTGCTGCTCGCCTCGGTCGGCAGCACGGCGCCGTTCGTCGGCCTGCTCGGCACGGTCTGGGGCATCTACCACGCGCTTGGCAGCATCGCGGCGAGCGGACAGGCGATGATCGAAAACGTCGCGGGGCCGGTCGGCGAGGCGCTCATCATGACGGCGTTCGGGCTCGTCGTCGCGATTCCCGCGGTGCTCGCCTACAACGTGCTTGGCCGAATGCAGCGGCACTTGGCCGAGGAGCTGGACGGCTTCGCACACGATTTGCACGCGTTCGTCTGCGCCCCCGACGTGCGCGCGCCGCAACGCCCCGAGAGCGCGCGGGCATAGGAATCGCGCGAGCAGGCTAGGGCTAGGGCTAGGGCTAGGCGAGGGCTAGGCCAAGCCGAGGGCGACAAGGCCAAGGCCGGAGCCAAGGCGAACATGGAGGCGGGCATGGCATTCGGCGGATTCGACAAGAAGCGAGGAGCCGCGCCGATGGCGGACATCAACATGACGCCGCTCATCGACGTGATGCTGGTGCTGCTCGTCATCTTCATCATCACGGCGCCGCTTTTCACGCATGCGATCCGGCTGGATTTGCCGAAGGTCGCTTCGCAGCCGGCGCGCCAGACGCCGCAGACGATCACGCTGTCGATCGACGATGCGGGCCGGCTCTTCTGGAACGGCCGCCCGATGTCATTGGATGAGGTGCGCGCGGCACTCGTGCAGGCAGGCAAGCAACCCGATCAGCCCGAGCTCCATCTGCGCGCCGCGCGCGCCACGCGCTACGAGGTCATCGCCCAGATCATGGGCGCCGCGCAGCAGGCGGGGCTCGAGCGGATCGGCTTCGTCACGGAGCCGCCAAGGAACGCGTCGCCCGCCGACGCGGCAAAGCCGCAGTCCCGCTGACCCCGCGGGAGCCCACCCTCGCTGCGGCCCCGCGTCACGCGACATTCGCCCGCGAAGCGGACGGTATAATCAACGTTTTGCCCCAGCACGCCTCGACGAATCGCCGCGCTCACCGGTGCCGCCTGGCTCCTGAGGGTGCCACGACAGCCAAGCCGAACCACGCCACGCCATGCAAGAAAAATATTTACCCGCCGAAATCGAAGCCGCAGCTCAGGCAGAGTGGCGCGCATCCGACGCTTACCGGGCCACGGAAGTCGACGGCAAGCCGAAGTTCTATTGCGTTTCGATGCTGCCGTATCCGTCGGGCAAGCTGCACATGGGGCATGTGCGCAACTACACGATCAACGACGTGATGTACCGCCATCTGCGGATGAACGGCTACAACGTGTTGATGCCGATGGGCTGGGACGCGTTCGGCATGCCCGCGGAAAACGCCGCGATGGCCAACGGTGTGCCGCCCGCGAAATGGACCTACGACAACATCGCGTACATGAAGGGGCAGATGCAGTCGATGGGCCTCGCGATCGACTGGTCGCGCGAGTTCGCGACGTGCAGTCCCGCGTATTACAAGTGGAACCAGTGGCTGTTCCTGAAGATGCTCGAGAAGGGCATCGTCTACAAGAAGACGGGCACCGTGAACTGGGACCCGGTCGATCAAACCGTGCTCGCGAACGAGCAGGTGATCGACGGGCGCGGCTGGCGCTCGGGCGCGCTCGTCGAGAAGCGCGAGATCCCGATGTACTACATGCGGATCACGCAATATGCCGACGAGCTGCTGAACGATCTGGACGATCTCGGCTGGCCTGAGCGCGTGAAAATCATGCAGCAGAACTGGATCGGCAAGAGCTTCGGGGTGAACTTCGGCTTCCCCTACGAGCTCGACGGCGAACGCAAGCTGCTGCGCGTGTTCACGACGCGCGCCGACACCATCATGGGCGTCACCTTCTGCGCCGTGGCCGCCGAGCATCCGCTCGCCGCGCGTCTCGCCAGGACCAAGCCCGAGCTGCAGGCCTTCATCGACGAGTGCAAGCACGGCGGCGTCGCGGAAGCCGATGTGGCGACGATGGAAAAGAAGGGCGTGCCGACGGGCTTTCACGTGCTGCATCCGCTCACGCGAGAGCCGGTGGAAGTGTGGATCGGCAACTATGTGCTGATGAGCTACGGCGAAGGCGCGGTGATGGGCGTGCCCGCGCACGACGAGCGCGACTTCGCGTTTGCGAAGAAGTACGGCCTGCCGATCAAGCAGGTGATCGACAAGGCCGGCTGCGTGTATTCGATCGATGCCTGGCAGGCGTGGTACAGCGAGAAGGAAGGCGGCGTATGCATCGCGAGCGGCAAGTACGATGGCAAGAGCCACGAGCTCGCCGTCGATGCGATCGCGGCCGACCTGCACGCGCTTGGCCTGGGCGACAAGCAGGTCACATGGCGTCTGCGCGACTGGGGCATTTCGCGCCAGCGCTACTGGGGCACGCCGATTCCGATCATCCACTGCCCGACGTGCGGCGATGTGCCGGTGCCGGAGAAGGACTTGCCCGTCGTGCTGCCCGAGGATCTCGTGCCGGACGGCACGGGCAATCCGCTTGCGAAGTCGGCGGCATTCTTGAATTGCGTGTGCCCGAAATGCGGCGCGCCGGCGAAGCGCGAAACCGACACGATGGATACGTTCGTCGATTCGTCGTGGTACTTCTCGCGCTATGCCTGCCCCGACGCGCCGACGATGGTCGATGCGCGCACCGACTACTGGATGCCGATGGATCAATACATCGGCGGCATCGAGCACGCGATTCTGCACCTCTTGTACTCGCGCTTCTGGGCGAAGGTGATGCGCGATTTCGGCCTCGTGAAATTCGGCGAGCCGGCGAAGAACCTGCTCACGCAGGGCATGGTGCTCAACGAAACCTTCTACCGCGAAGACGCGGCCGGTAAGAAAACCTGGTACAACCCGGCCGATGTCACGGTCGAGCACGACGACAAGGGCCGCCCCATCGGCGCGACGCTCAACGCGGACGGCCAGCCGGTCGTGTTGGGCGGCATCGAGAAGATGGCGAAGTCGAAGAACAACGGCGTCGATCCGCAGCTTCTGATCGATCAGTACGGCGCCGATACCGCGCGCCTCTTTACGATGTTCGCGGCGCCGCCCGAGCAGCAGCTCGAGTGGTCGGGCGCGGGCGTCGAAGGCGCGAGCCGGTTCTTGCGTCGCGTCTGGGCGTTCGGTCACGCGCATCACGCGACAATCGCCGCGCGCAACGCGCTCGATGCCGCTACGCTTTCCGAAGCCGACAAGGCGCTGCGCCGCGAGATCCACGGCGTGCTCAAGCAGGCCGATTTCGACTACCAGCGTCTTCAGTACAACACGGTTGTTTCGGCGGCGATGAAGATGTTGAACGCACTCGAGGGCGCGAAGCTCGCGCAAGGCTCGGTGCTGCGCGAAAGCTACGGCATTTTGTTGCGCGCGCTCTACCCGGTCGTGCCGCACGTGACACACGCGCTTTGGCAGGCGCTCGACTTCGCGGGCGAATTCGGCTCGCTGCTCGATGCGCCGTGGCCGAAGGTCGACGAGAAAGCGCTCGAGCAGGCGGAAGTCGAACTCGTGCTGCAGGTGAACGGCAAGGTTCGCGGCGCGGTGACGATCGCCAAGGACGCACCGCGCGCCGCCATTGAAGCGGCGGCGCTCGCGCATGAGATGTTCGAGCGGTTCAGTGAAGGCAAGCAGGCGAAGAAGATCATCGTCGTGCCGGGCCGTCTCGTGAACATCGTCGTGTAAAGGTGGGCCGCAGCGTGCGGCCCGAGGCATTCGCCATCCAAGGAGCCAATGTGATTCGCCGATCGTTTCTCGCGCTTGCGTGCTGCACGGCGACGCTCGCCGCATGCGGATTCCAATTGCGCGGGCAGCAGGACTACGCGTTCAAGCGGCTCGCGATTTCAGGTGCACCCGCACCGGTCACCGCGCGTCTTACGCGCATGGTGCAAGGCGGCAGCGATACGGTCGTCGTCAGCTCGAGCGCCAACGCCGACGCGATCCTGACGATGACCGAGGGGCGTGCCCAAACGGTGCTGACGCTCAATTCGCTTGGCGTGGCCTCCGAGTACCAGTTGATCTACTCGCTTTCCTACTCGCTCGTCGGCGCGGACGGAACGGTGCTGCTTCCGCCGAGCGTGATCTCGCTGAACCGCGCAATGACGTACAGCGACCAGTTCACGCTGGCGAAATCGCAAGAGTCCGATCTGCTCTACGCCGATATGGAAAACGACGCAGTCGATCAGCTGACGCGGCGCTTGGCCGTCGTGCGTTCGCTGCATCCGGCACCGGGGCAACAGGCGCCGGCCGTCGCGCCTCGCGCGCCGCTGCCGCCGCCGCCGCTGTGATCGAACGCTCAGTCCCCGGCTGTCATCAGTATGCAACTGCGACTTGACGCGCTCGAGGCGCATCTCTCGAAGGGGCTTGCCCGCCTCTATGCCGTCTACGGCGACGAGCATCTGCTCGCGCAGGAGGCGTGCGACCGCATTCGTGCGGCTGCGCGTGCAGCCGGGTTCACCGAGCGCTCGGTGTTCACGGTCGAGCGCAGCTTCGATTGGAGTTCGCTCATCGGTGCGAGCCAGTCGATGTCGCTGTTCGGCGAGCGGCAACTCGTCGAGGTGCGCATTCCTTCGGGCAAGCCCGGCAAGGAAGGCGCCGAGGCGCTGAAGACGCTCGCGTCGGCCGACAACCCCGATGTGCTGACGCTCGTCACGCTGCCGCGCCTCGACGCCGCGACGCAAAAGGCCGGCTGGTTCACGGCGCTTGCCGATGCGGGCGTCGCACTGCGCATCGATCCCATCGAGCGCGCGCAATTGCCGAACTGGGTGGGTCAGCGCCTCGCGCAACAAGGCCAACGCGTGGCGGCGGGCGAAGAGGGGCGGCGCGCGCTGCAATTCATCGCCGAGCGCGTGGAGGGCAACCTGCTCGCGGCGCACCAGGAGATTCAGAAGCTCGGGCTGCTCTATGGCGAAGGCGTTCTCACCTTCGAGCAGATCCACGATGCGGTGCTCAACGTCGCGCGCTACGACGTTTTCAAGCTCAACGAGGCAATGCTCGCGGGCGACGTGGGCCGGCTTTCCCGCATGCTCGACGGGCTCAAGGGTGAAGGCGAGGCGGCGGTGCTCGTGCTGTGGGCGCTCACCGAAGAGTTACGTACGCTGCTCAGGATCAAGCGCGGCGCCGCGGCCGGCAAGCCGCTCGCGATGCTCTTGCGCGAGAACCGTGTCTGGGGGCCGCGCGAGCGGCTCGTCGGGCCGGCGCTTGCGCGCGTGACCGAAGCGCAGCTCGAAGAAGGGCTGGCGCTCGCGGCGGGACTCGACCGGCAAGTGAAGGGGCTCTCGGGCAACGTGCCGGGAAGCCGCGGGCGCGGTGTGCTGCCGCCCGATCCGTGGGACGGGCTCTTCGAGCTGGCGGCGCTGGTCGCCGCGCCGGGCAAGCGCGCTGCGTCGACGGTGCGCGCCAGGGCCTGATGGGCCTGAGCGGAACCCACCGCGTACGGCTTACAATCGAATCGAATCGAAAACGCGTGCGAGGCGCGCGACCAACGAGAATCATCATGGATATCGACGAATACATGACCGGCGTCGGCCGCCGTGCCCGCCAGGCTTCGCGCGCGATGGCGCGTGCCTCGAGCTCGGCGAAGAACGACGCGCTCCTGGCGATTGCCCGTGCGATCGAGCGCGAAGAGGCGGCGCTCAAGGAAGCCAATGCGAGCGATGTCGCGCGCGCGCGCGACAAGGGGCTCGACGCGGCGTTCATCGATCGCCTGACGCTGTCGGACAAGGCACTGCGCACGATGGTCGAAGGCTTGCGCCAGGTGGCGGCGCTTCCGGACCCGATTGGCGAGATCGAGAATCTGAAATACCGGCCCACCGGCATCCAGGTTGGGCGCATGCGCGTGCCGCTTGGCGTGATCGGCATCATCTACGAGTCGCGCCCGAACGTGACGATCGACGCGGCTGCGCTTTGCCTCAAGTCCGGCAATGCGACGATTTTGCGCGGCGGCTCGGAGGCGATCGCCTCGAATGCCGCGCTCGCGGCGTTGATCGGTGAGGGGCTGGCGGCGGCGGGTCTGCCGCGCGACGCGGTGCAGGTCGTCGAAACGGCCGATCGCGCGGCGGTCGGCAAGCTGATCACAATGACGGAATACGTCGATGTGATCGTGCCGCGCGGCGGCAAGAGCCTGATCGCGCGGCTCATGGAGGAAGCGCGCGTGCCGATGATCAAGCACCTCGATGGCATCTGCCATGTCTACGTCGACGACCGCGCCGATATCGCGAAGGCGCTTGCCGTGTGCGACAACGCGAAGACGCATCGCTACGGCACCTGCAACACGATGGAAACACTGCTGGTGGCGCGAGGCATTGCTCGCGCCGTGTTGCCGCCGCTTGCGCGGATCTATCGCGAGAAAGGGGTGGAGCTGCGCGTCGATGCGGCCGCACGCGCCGTGCTCGAAGCGCAAGCGGCGAGCGCGCCCGATGCGCCGCCGTTTCCGCTCGTCGATGCCACCGAGGAGGATTGGCGCACGGAATACCTCGCGCCGGTGCTGGCGGTCAAGGTCGTCGACGGCATGAATGCGGCGATCGAACACATCAACACGTACGGCTCGGCGCACACCGATGCGATCGTCACCGAAGACCACGACCGGGCGATGCGGTTCTTGCGCGAAGTCGATTCGGCTAGCGTGATGGTCAATGCGTCGACGCGTTTTGCCGACGGCTTCGAATTTGGGCTGGGTGCCGAAATCGGCATCTCCAACGATAAACTCCACGCGCGCGGCCCCGTCGGGCTCGAGGGGCTCACGTCGCTGAAATATGTCGTGCTGGGGCACGGCGAGGTGCGTCAATAACTCAATTGCGGCGACACGAACGAGCCTGAACGACTAAAACCACTACAGCGATTCGAAAAAGAACAACCGCCGATGCTCTGGATCAAGACCTTTCACATCGTTCTCGTCGCCTCGTGGTTTGCGGGGCTTTTCTAT
>DASZGN010000108.1:0-12309 GCA_035938775.1 Trinickia sp. | reverse complement strand
TTTGCGCGCGGTGTGCGTCACGCGCGCATGTCGGGGTTGCGGCAGACCTCGTTCTGGTTCGGGCTCGTCGCGCTTTACGTAGCGCTGCACACACGGCTCGACTATTACTTCGAGCATGAGTTCTTCATGCATCGCTTGCAGCATCTCGTGCTGCATCATCTGGGGCCGTTCTTCATCGCATGGTCGTACCCGGGCGCCGCGCTGCGCGCCGGCATTCCGTTTCGCTGGCGGCAACGCTTCATGAAGCCGGCATTGCGTGCGAAGCCCGTACGCATGGCGCTCGACGTGCTGCTGCATCCGGTCGTCGCCGTCGTGCTGTTCGTCGGGCTCATCTACTTCTGGCTGCTCTCGCCGATTCATTTCAAGGCGATGCTCGACTGGCGGCTTTATCGCGCGATGAACTGGAGCATGACGATCGACGGGCTCATGTTCTGGTGGCTCGTGCTGGATCCGCGCCCAGCTCCGCCCGCCCGCCTCACACCGGGGCGGCGCATCATGATGGTCGTCGCCGCGATTCCGCCGCAGATCGTGCTCGGCGCGCTCATCTTCTTCACGCCGCGCGAGCTCTATCCGATTTATTCGATCTGCGGGCGAGCCTTCACATGGCTCTCCGCGATTCGCGATCAGCAGATCGGCGGCCTGCTGCTTTGGATTCCCGGCTCGATGATGAGCGTCGTCGGCGCGCTTATCGCGCTGCGTCACTGGATGCGGCTATCGGCCCGCCAGCGCCTTATCGAGGTGCGCGTTGAAACCGGCGTGGCACCGACGGGGTCACGGCAAGCGAGCTGAGGCGGCGTTCATGCCGAGCGAAGCCACGCCGACCGAAGTCACGCCGACCGGTTGCCCGCCGCCCGGATGCCCGGCGCGCGCATCCACACATGGGGAATGCCGTCCTCGTCGTGAATGTCGGAGACGGGCTCAAAGCCGAATGCGCCGTAAAACATCTGCAAATGGGCCTGCGCATGCAGGCTGATCGCCGCATCGGGCCATTGCGCAACAACGTGCTCGAGCGCCCGCTCAAGCATGGCGCTGCCGAGGCCGATCCCCCGAAACCCAGCCGTGGTCAGCACGCGACCGATGCGGATGTCGGTGCTCGTCTCGTCCGGCAGGAGCACGCGCAGATAGCCGGCGAGCTTGGCATCGCCGCCGCGGCCTGAATAAGCGAGCAAATGCCAGGCCGCGTTGTCGAGCCCGTCGATATCGCCATACACGCAGTTCTGTTCGACAACAAAGACCGCACTGCGCGCGGCGAGCATGTCGTAGACCTCGGCGACAGTGAGTTCGGCGAACGGTTTCCAGCGCCATTCAAGATTACCGAGCGGGTTTTGCGTGGGAGCGGTCACGGCCATGATGGGTGAATGAGGAAGAAACCGCGATTATCCCGCGCCGATCATGCGAAGGCCATATGGCCCAGGCCGTATGGCCCAGGCCATAGTGGCCGCAGGCCGGGTCGCACGAGGCGCGGTACGCAAGCGGCACCGCATCGGCGATATCCGCTTTGCGACATCAAGCGAGTGCTCGAGCTGTAAGACTCACCCGGCTCTGCATCGAGCCGCGATCACTCGTTCGCTGGCTCGGGACCGCCGAAAATGGCACCAAAAGGGCTGAGCGATCGTGGTTCCGGCACCACCAACTGCGGCCCATTCAACGTGACCTCTATTTCCCGCGCATGGCCGGGAACGAATTTATTGAGGCAGTCCAAACGATGTTGATAGGCGCCGCCATTGACCTGAACCAGACATTTGGCGGAAACGACAAGCGCGCGGCTTGTGCAAAGGTCATCGCCTTCCTGGCGATAAGGCTCTATCGTGACTTTCGTCGACCACATTCCTTCGGCGATATCCGTGGTAAAGCCGATTCGGCACTGAACGTTCAGTTGATCCGCCGCTCGCGTGGCGGTCATTTTCCAGATTAACCGTTTGGGTGCGGCGACGCACGCGTCGGTGTCCCAGTATTCGTAATACGGCCTGGTTGTCGAGTGGCCCGGTCGAATGGGCACATTGTGATTGCCCCAGTAAAAGTCCTTCACGCAGGAAACTGATTCCTTTTCCGTTTCAAAAAGCGGATTGTTAGCACCCCAGTTGTTGAAAATCACTTCTTTTCGAAGAACCAACGGCTCGCTGTGATGCAGGCCAGCAGGATATGCATGCGATGAAACGTTAAAGGCGGCAACGGCGAACAAGGTCATCAGGGCTGGCGTTTTCTTGGCGAACAGGATGGCGCGGCGCATGGTAATGGATGATCGAAAGCATGATGAAAATACGCCCTTCGGATTCAAGCACGGTCGCTCGAGCCCTCAAAGAGCACGTCCAGCCCGCTTGCTGATCCTTGCTGATCGATCGTCGAACCTTGCATCATTCGCTGTGCGTCGCGAACTGGAAGGTCATGGAATCACGGCGCGGCGCAGCCAAGCCCTACTCGCGCAAATAACCCGCCAAATGACCGCGCTTGAACGTCGCGGAGGCTCAGTGCTTGCGCGAGTCGTAGTGACACAGGCAACGCGGCTTCGACAAGTTTCGTCGCCCTTTTCGCAGGAAGCCCGCAAGAAACTTAGTCTAAACAAGCCAACCGGTTCGCTGCGTTCGTCCCAATTGAAAATAATCACCTCCTTTCGCACAACAGCCCGGTCGGCACCGGCCACGGTGTACTTTATGTCGACGGTCTCGATATGGAAACCGTCGAACGCCTGCCGGAAGATCGTTAAGGCTCACGATCGCCCTCCCCTTGATCGCGCGTAGCCACCGCGCCATTTCTTCGACTGGTGCACGAATTCCTCCAGATGATGCTGCACCACCGATAGAGGTTCACCAGTTCGCCGTTGATGTCGTTGATGACCTCGACCTGTGCCGGCGGACGCAGAAAGTACAACGCGGCCCCGCCCGCGACGACCTCGACTTAACACTCGTGCCGTGGGAACCGCGGAATGAGATGGTCCGCGAGGCGACGCTTGCCGCCGATCCAGGGAATGATGGGATTTGCCAATAGTGGATTGCCTTGTTAGCTATTTGTTAGAATTCGCCCTGCCTACCGGTAGGTGGCAGGGTCTCGGCTAATTCACTGGCTCACTGGCGGATTTAGTGGAAAAGCGGCTGCGAACATGAACCACATGGTCCCGGTCGTCCTGTCTTTTCCCGTGTCTCGAAGCACGGTCAAAAGTTACCTTGCAATGTTGGACAGCAACCGGCAGGTGCTTTCTGTACCGTTGCGCTCTATACGGCAACGCCGTACACTCTCAATGTTCACAATCATTGAAACTGCGGTATTCCAGCGATATGCCGCCAACATTTGGCGCGACAATGAACGCGAAGACTTCATCAACTGGATTGCGAACAACCCGCTTGCCGGCGACGTCATCCCGGGGGCCGGCGGCCTGCGCAAGGTGCGCTGGTCGCGCTCCGGAATGGGCAAACGCGGCGGCGCTCGCGTTATCTACTACAACGTCCTTGACGACGGGCAAATCTGGCTGCTGATCGCCTACACGAAAGCGAAGTTCGACAACCTGCCGGTGAGCTTCCTGAATCAACTACGCGAGGAAATCGACCGTGGATAAGGAAATGGAGCAGTTTCAGGCCGACCTGCTGAAGTCCGTCAAGGACATGAAGGCTGGACGTGCCGCAAGCGCGACCCAAGTCCAGCCGACGGTCGCCGCGCTCGCGCGCGCCAAAGTTGGTCTCTCGCAGAGGGACTTCGCGGCCTTGCTCGGTGTGTCCGCCCGGACCCTGCAGGATTGGGAACAGGGGCGGCGCAATCCGACCGGCGCAGCGCAAACCCTATTGCGCGTCGTGGTCAAGCATCCCGAAGCACTTCGCGACCTTCAGACGGCTTGACCGCCAGCTATCGAACGCGCCACTTCATCGTTGCGCCGAAAAGCCCGGGCCCTGATGGACGCATTCTCTTCGTCGACATGGCCCAGTTGCGCAACTCGCATCAACGGCCAATAAGCCGGTCAACCTGTGGCTCGGCGTGATTCTTGAGCGGTTAGAAAGGTTTTTTTACCACTCTGGAGGGGCACATTTCCACCCATGGAAATGTTTCAGCCAAAGAAAAAGCCCTGACGAATCAGGGCTTTTTTCTGGAGGCGCGAGCCGGAGTCGAACCGGCCTACACGGCTTTGCAGGCCGCTGCATAACCGCTTTGCTATCGCGCCGTAAGCGGGCTTCCGGACCGTTGTTGCTATCAGCGTAACGATTCGCGGTTTGTAAATCTAGCGAGCCGATGGCCGCTAAATAAAAAGGGAAGCGCGGCTTCCCCTGTATCTGGAGCGGGAGACGAGTCTCGAACTCGCGACCTCAACCTTGGCAAGGTTGCGCTCTACCAACTGAGCTACTCCCGCTTGGACCTGCATGCACCGCGCCTTGCCGAACTACTTCATTCGCAAAACGCCATATCGAAAACTGGAGCGGGAGACGAGTCTCGAACTCGCGACCTCAACCTTGGCAAGGTTGCGCTCTACCAACTGAGCTACTCCCGCAGTTTGCTTCTCTCGACTCGCTTAAGACCCCGCTCGCCGGAGAAGCGAGATTATGTATAAACCACTGAATCGTGTCAACAGCTTTTGCGCATCTTCGTGATCGAGCCCTGACCAAGCGCGTCAGAACCGCGTCTCGCGCGCCGAACGCAGGAAGGTGTCGAGCAATGGTGTGCAATCGAGCAGCTCCGCGCCGCCCGCGCGATGAAACTCCGGATGCCACTGCACGCCCACCACGAACGGCGCGCGCCGATAGCGAACGGCCTCGATGAGCCCGTCGCTTGCCGATACCGCCTCGACATTCAGATCGCGCCCCAGCATCCTCACGGCCTGATGGTGGATCGAGTTGACCACGGCCTCGCGCCGTCCGGGAAACATACTGGCGAGCGTCGAGCCGTCCGGAAAGCGCACCGCATGGCGATGCTGATCGTAGTGCTCGTTGACGTGGATGCCGGCCGTTGGCACTTCGGTCGCGATGTCCTGATACAGCGTGCCGCCGAATGCGACGTTGATCAGCTGACATCCCCGGCAAATGCCGAGCACGGGCTTGCCCGATTCGACGAATTCGTAGAGCAGCTCGAGCTCGTACATGTCGCGCACGCGATCGCCGGGCCATTCGGCGCGGCTTTCGCTCGCCGCGTAGGTTTGCGGAGAAACGTCCGCACCGCCTTGCAGCAACAAACCATCGAGGTGCTTCGCATAGTCACGCAGACGGATGTTGCTCGGATGGAGCATGCCCTGGTGGCCGACGGTCGGGATCATGAACACCATCACGTCGCGCGACATGACCCAGTGCGCCACCGACTCCTCGAGATACTGCAACGTCTTGCCGCGTAGCCCCATCGCCCCCGGCTCGGGGTGAAAAATGCGCGCCGAGACGCCGATGCGCAGCGTGCGCTGCGTGATGCGCTGCCCCGCCCGATCGAAGAGGCGCCGCGCGCGCGCCGCGATCGTGCGGCCCGCTACCGTCCAGGGGGAATCGCTTTGCTTGAGGTAAGCGGGCTGCGTCGGCAAGACGGCACTCGCGGGGGGTGGACGCGGGGTCTCGAAATCGGGCTGGGCGCCGAAGCCCGGCGGCGGCGTGCCGCGCGCGACCGTCCGTTGCGCGGCGCTGGGGTGCGCAGCCGTTTGCACAGACGGCGCCGGCGCAATCGGCGCTCGCGCCGCCGGTTCTTGCGCGGTCGTCGTGCGGGCTCCGGCCACTCCCGCAGCGTGCGGCGTGCCTGATGTCACACCAGCCGCAGAAGCCGCGGGCGTCACAGGCTCGACAGCCGATGCGCTCTCGAGCGCATCGGTGGAGGCGCGCGTGGTCGCGTCGGGGACTCTTGACGCGGCGGGTTGCGAGGTGTCGCGTGATTCGGTCGAGGGCGAAGAATCGGGAGAATCTGAGCCGGAGCGCCCGGCGTTCGGCGGCGTGTTTTCGCTCATGACGAGGGTACGGACGCGTTGCGCACGCGAAGCGATGAAGGAAAGCCCATTATCCGCCAGCGCGCTCCGCAGCAGCAAATCGCCCCGGCCTTTCAGATGAATTGAGCCGAAGTGAGCCGCGCGCCAATCCAGCCCATTCAAGGCGAACGCATGGCCTGCCGTGCCAATCCCGTCCACCCAGCAAAATCAATGGAAAAGCCTCTCGAAGCCCCCTCGCTCTTCGCGATGGACGAGCCGCTCAGACCGCCCATCCGGCGCCACGAACCCGCCGGCCACGACACAAAAGTTACAATGCTGCAACTGTTTCGCGCCTCGCAGCGCGGCGCTTACGCCACACTGCCCTCGACTTCCCGCCGCAACCACGAGATCCATGACCACCGATTTCAAACCTTTCCCGCCGCTTGCCCAGCTCGCCGCCGATCTTGCATCGGGCCGCACGACGAGCCGCGCGCTCGTCGAAGCCGCGCTCGACAGAATTGCTGACCCGGCGGGCCAGGGCTCCACGGTCTTCCTGCATGTCGATGGCGACAAAGCCCGCGCCGCGGCCGACGCGCACGACCGCCTTCGCGCCGCCGGCACGGTGCTCTCGCCGCTCGCGGGCATTCCCGTATCCGTGAAGGATCTGTTCGATGTGGCCGGCCAAGTCACACGCGCAGGCTCCCGCGTGCTCGCCGACGCAGCGCCCGCGACCGCGGACGCGCCGGTTGTCTCGCGCTTGCGTCGTGCCGGCGCGGTGATCGTCGGGCGCACGAACATGACGGAATTCGCGTTCTCGGGCCTCGGTCTCAATCCGCACTACGGCACCCCGCTCTCACCCTATCGGCGCGGCGAGCCGGGCGAGGCACGCATCGCGGGGGGCTCGTCGTCGGGCGCCGCGGCCTCGGTGGCCGACGGCATGGCGGCCGCGGCACTTGGCAGCGATACCGGCGGCTCGCTTCGCATCCCCGCGGCCCTTTGCGGCCTGACCGGATTCAAGCCGACCGCGAACCGCATTGCGCGCCAAGGCGCCGTGCCGCTGTCCACGACGCTCGATTCATTCGGCCCGATCGGCGTGTCGGTCTCCTGCTGCGCGCTCGTCGATCGAATTCTCGCGGGCCTCGAGCCGCGCGTGCCCGCGGCGCGTCCGCTCGAAGGGCTGCGTCTTGGCGTGCTCACGAACTATGTAACCGACGACGTCGAGCCAGCCGTCGCCAGCGCGCTCGACAAGGCCGTGAAGCACCTCGAAGCAGCCGGCGCAATCCTCGTCGACGTGCGCTTCGCGCCGCTTGATCGATGGTCGCAAATCAATCGCTGGAGTTTTGCGGGGATGGAAGCGTATGCCTGGCACAGGCCGCTCATTGCCGCGCACCGCGACAAGTACGACCCGCGCGTGCTCACGCGCATCCTCAAGGGCGAGAACGCGCATGCCGCCGATTACATCGAACTCGTCGCCGAGCGCCAGGCGCTTTTCGATGCGGCACAGCACGCGCTTTGGCAGCCGTTCGATGCGATCGTCGCGCCGAGCGTGCCCATCGTCCCGCCACGCGTGGCCGATTGCGATGCCGACGATGCCGCCTACGCGCATTTCAATGCGCTCATGCTGCGCAATCCGAGCATCTTCAACATGCTCGATGCCTGTGCCGTGTCGCTGCCATGCCATGCGCGCGGCGACGCGCCCGTTGGGCTCATGCTGGCCGCGGGGCCCCATCGCGACGATGCGCTGCTTGGCGTAGCGCTTGCCGTCGAGCGTGTGCTGGACACCATCCGATAGCGCGATGGCGCACACGATCCCACGACGTGCCGCGCCCGCAAGCCGCCATCTGTAAAGCGCACTAGAATGCAACGGTTTATCGATCCGGAGTTCCGCCTCATGAACGTATCCACTTCGCTGCGCCGCGAGCAGCGTCTCCTCGTGCTGCTCGGCGTCCTCTGCCTCGGCCTTATCGCGGGTGCGCTCTACCTGCAATATGCGAAGCACGAGGACCCGTGCCCCCTTTGCATCATCCAGCGCTATTTGTTCATCTTCATCGCTGTGCTCGCGTTTGCCGGGGCAACGCGCAAAGGCTGGCGCGGCATTGCCGCATTCGAGACGATGATCGCCCTCGTCGCGGCGGCCGGCATCGCGGGCGCCGCGCGGCATCTCTACATTCAGCTGAACCCGGGCTTCAGCTGCGGCTTCGACGCGCTGCAACCGGTCGTCGACAGCTTGCCGCCCGCGCACTGGCTGCCGAGCGTCTTCAAGGTCGGGGGCTTGTGCGAAACCGTGTACCCGCCGATTCTCGGCATTCTCTTGCCGGGCTGGGCGCTGATCGGGTTCGTGCTGACCTTCGTGCCGGTTGTCGCGAGCTTGTGGCGTCGGCGCGAACGCCGTCGGTTCAACGCCGCCTGAGGCTGTCGGCGAGCGCTCGCACAGCGCCAGCCTAGTGACGCGCGATGAGCGCGGCGCTTGCGCACCGCAGCGAGAGGCACAAAGCCCGCATAAGGCCGACCCAGACTTCCACCAAGCCTCGGCCGAACGCCTCCCGCCCCATCGCGCCCACCCTGCCCGCCCCCTCCGACGCGGCGCCGCACCATTCGCGCGGCGCCTTGCAACTTCGCCGCGCGCCGCGCATCGTACCTGTGTCATGACCGCCTGCTGATAGCCTGAATTGGCAGCCGGGAATATTTTCAGGACATTGGGGTGGTATCTTGGGCCATCGATGGCGACCCACGTGCGCGGAAGACGGCCTATGCCTATCCGGGAAACCGGCCTTCGCGTAACGCGCGCCCGATCCATGATCCACCCTGACTCTGGATTCGGCTATGACACCCCATCCCATCCGTTTCTACCAGCGCGGCGCGATCCGTGAAGTGGTCGGCGCGCCCATCACGCGCACGGTCCTCCAGTACCTGCGTGAGGACGCGCGCTGCACCGGCACCAAGGAAGGCTGCGCCGAAGGTGACTGCGGCGCCTGCACCGTCGTCGTCGGCGAGCTCGATGCGCACGGCGAGCTCGCCTTGAAGGCGGTCAACGCCTGCATCCAGTTCTTGCCGACGCTCGACGGCCGCGCGCTTTTCACCGTCGAAGACCTGCGCGCCCAGGATGGCACGCTGCATCCGGTGCAACGCGCGCTCGTCGAGAGCCACGCGTCGCAGTGCGGCTTTTGCACGCCCGGCTTCGCGATGTCGATGTGGGCGCTCTACGAGAACCGCCCCCTGAACGCCGGGGTGCCGACGCGCGATGAAATCAATGCGGCCCTCTCCGGCAATCTGTGCCGCTGTACCGGCTATCGGCCGATCGTCGATGCCGCGCAAAAGATGTTCGACGACAAGCACGCGGCGCATGCCGCGCTCTTGGATCGCGCGCCGATCGTCGAGGCGCTGCGTGCGATGCGCCGCGCAGGCACCTTCGAATACGCGGCCCCCGATGCGCGAGGCTCCGCGTTCGGCTCGTCGCGGTTCTGGGCGCCGGTCTCGCTCGACGCGTTCGCCGAGCTGCGAGCAGCTCATCCGAATGCGCGCGTTCTGGCCGGCAGCACCGATGTCGGACTGTGGGTGACGAAGCAGTTGCGCGATCTTGGCGACGTCATCTACATCGGCAGTGTCGCCGAGTTGAAAACGATCGAGCGCGATGCGGCGTCGGCGAGCTCGCTGACGATCGGGGCAGCCGCTTCGCTCGAAGACGCGTTCGCGGCGCTTATCGCCGATTACCCCGAGCTCGCCGAGCTTGCCCGGCGCTTCGCGTCGCTGCCGATCCGCAACGCGGGCACGCTCGGCGGCAACATCGCGAACGGCTCGCCGATCGGCGATTCGATGCCCGCGCTGATCGCGCTCGACGCGCGTCTTACGCTGCGCCGGGCAAACGAAACGCGCACGGTGCCGCTCGACGCGTTCTATCTCGGCTATCAGAAGACGGCGCTCGAACCCGGCGAGTTCGTCGCCGCGCTCAATGTGCCGCCCCCGTCGCCGAACCAACGCTTTCGCACCTACAAGATCTCCAAGCGTTATGACCAGGACATCTCCGCCGTGTGCGCGGCATTCGCGCTCGAGTTGACGAACGGCCGCATTGTCCGCGCACGCGTTGCCTACGGCGGCATGGCCGCGACGCCGAAACGCGCGACGCAAGCGGAGGCGGCGCTCGTCGGCGTGGCATGGGACGAGCGCACGGCGAGCCGCGCGATGGATGCGCTCGCCGCCGACTACGCGCCGCTCACCGATATGCGCGCCTCGAGCGCCTATCGAACAAGAATTGCCCGCAATTTGCTGTGGCGCTTTTACTTGGAGACGCGCGAGCAAGCCCCGCTCGCCCCCGCCGAGCTCAATGCGTTCGCCTTCGAGGACGGTGAAGCGAGCGCGAAGGAGCTGCCATGAACCTGCGTACCGATACTGATGCCGATGCCAATACCAATGCCGATCGCAATGCCGCTGACAGCGAGGCCGCACCGCATGCGAGCCCCATCACGGACGAGCCCGCGGCCGACACGCGTACCAAGGCCAAGGCCGATCCCAATACCGATACGGCTATCGACGCGCGCCCTTTGAGCGCGACCGAGCCCGCGCCCACCGCCGCGATCGGCCTGCCGCTGCCGCACGAATCGGCGGAGCTGCACGTGAGCGGCGAGGCCAGCTACACCGACGATCTCCCCGAGCTCGCAGGCACGCTTCACGTCGCGCTCGGCCTCTCGCGACATGCGCATGCGCGCATCGTCTCGCTCGATCTCTCGGCCGTGCGCGAAGCGCCAGGCGTCATCGCCGTATTGACGGCAGCCGACATCCCCGGCGAAAACAACTGCGGCCCCGTCGTGCACGACGACCCGATCCTCGCGGGCGACACCGTGCTCTACCTGGGCCAGCCGGTGTTCGCGGTCGTGGCCGAGACGCACGAGCTCGCACGCCGTGCCGCCGCGCTCGCGAAGAGCGACGACGTGCTGCGCTACGAGCCGCTCGAAGCGGTGCTGACGGCCGCCGCCGCGCGCGAGGCGAAGCAGTACGTGCTGCCGCCCTTGCATCTCGCGCGCGGGGCGCCCGCCGAGAAGATCGCCACCGCGCCGCATCGGGTGCAAGGCGAATTCGAAGTCGGCGGCCAAGAGCAGTTTTATCTTGAAGGGCAGATCGCCTACGCGATTCCCAAGGAAGCGAGCGGCATGCTCGTCTATAGCTCGACGCAGCATCCGAGTGAGATGCAGCAAGTCGTCGCGCACATGCTCGGCTGGCCCGTGCACAGCGTCGTGTGCGAATGCCGACGCATGGGCGGCGGCTTCGGCGGCAAGGAATCGCAATCGGCCCTCTTCGCCTGCGTCGCGGCGCTCGCGGCGCAACGGCTGCAACGCCCCGTGAAGCTGCGCGCCGATCGCGACGACGATTTCCTCATCACCGGTAAGCGGCACGATGCCGTCTATCGCTATGAAGCCGGCTTCGACGATGAAGGCCGCATCCTCGGCGCGCGCGTCGAAATCGCGCTGCGCGCGGGCTTTTCGGCCGATCTGTCGGGCGCGGTCGCGACACGCGCCGTCTGCCATGTCGATAACGCCTACTACCTGTCGGACGTCGACATCCGTGCGTTAGCGTGCAAGACGAACACGCAGTCGAACACTGCGTTCAGAGGGTTCGGCGGTCCGCAGGGCGCGCTCGTGACGGAAGTGATGATCGACGACATCGCCCGTGCACTCGCCCGCGATCCGCTCGACGTGCGACTCGCCAACTACTACGGCATCGGCGAGCGCGACGTCACACCATACGGGCAGCGCGTCGAAGACAACGTGCTTGGGCCCCTCACCGCGCAACTCGTCGCCGCGAGCGCATATCGCGAGCGCCGCACCGCGCTTGCCGCGTTCAATGCCGCCAGCCCGGTACTCAAGCGTGGCATCGCGATCACACCCGTCAAGTTCGGCATCTCCTTCAACGTGCCGTTTCTCAACCAGGCGGGGGCGCTCGTGCACATCTATCGCGACGGCTCGGTGCTCGTCAATCACGGCGGCACGGAGATGGGCCAAGGCGTCAACACCAAGGTCGCGCAGGTGGTCGCCAACGCGTTCGGTCTGGCGCTTGCCCGTGTGCGCGTCACCGCTGCCGACACGTCGAAGGTCGCCAACACGTCGGCCACGGCGGCTTCCACTGGCAGCGACCTTAACGGCAAGGCCGCCGAGGCGGCCGCGCATACGATCCGCGAACGGCTCGCGAAGCTGGCGGTCACCATCCTGGGCGGCAGCGTCGGCGCCGTGCGCTTCGATAACGGCATGGTGCACGCCGGCGGCGGCGCGATGCCGTTCGCGCAGCTTGTAAACGCAGCCTATCTCGCGCGCGTGCAGCTGTGGTCCGACGGCTTTTACGCCACGCCGAAAGTGCATTGGGACGCGAAAACGCTCACGGGCCACCCGTTTTACTACTTTGCGTATGGCGCGGCCGTCTCGGAGGTGATCGTCGATACCCTGACGGGCGAGTTCAAGCTCGTGCGC
>DASZGN010000107.1:0-5811 GCA_035938775.1 Trinickia sp. | reverse complement strand
GCGTGTCGTCGCCGGGATGTTCATTGGCGTGTTGATGACTGCAGCATCAGGTGCGTTCGCAGACGAAGCGAACATGCCGCTGCAGAACACCTCTTTCGATTCGACGCCCTCCGCGTCGAATGCTTCGTCCTCCCTTCCTTCGGCGAACTCCCAAGCGGGCAATGAGCCCACCACCGGCGGCCGCGCCAGGGCGTTTCTGTCCGGCGTGGCGGGCAAGGCCGGCGACGTGGTCGTTGGCGCACTCACCATGATTGGCGTGCGCTATCGCTGGGGTGGGGATTCGCCTGATTCCGGCCTTGATTGCAGCGGCTTTGTCCGGTACGTGTTCCAGGACACGCTCGGCATGGCGCTGCCACGTCGCGCGGAAGAAATGAGCCGGATGGGCGAGAAAGTGCGCATGAGCGAGCTGAAGCCGGGCGATCTCGTCTTCTTCAACACGATGCGCCGGACCTTCTCGCATGTCGGCATTTACATCGGCGACAACAAGTTCGTGCATTCGCCGTCCACGGGCAGCACGATCCGTGTGGACGATCTCGATAATGGCTATTGGGAAAAGCGTTTCACCGGCGCGCGGCGTGTCGAGACGCACTTCCCGATCAAGGCTGAGGAATTGCGTGAGCGCGTGAGTGCGACGCTCGGCGCAACAACCGGCGGCCAGTGACGACAGCGGCATCACTTTACAGTCGCGCGCAATCGCTTCCGAATTCCGAATCGAAAAAGCCCGCTTTCAAGATTGCTTGAAAGCGGGCTTTAGCTTTTGCGGCGCCTGCATTGACGGTTTTGCTTATGCCGCCGCGGCGCGGCTTGCAGCTAGTTTGCGCTGCAGTTCCGCGAAGACCTTTGCGACGGCTTCCTCGCCCGCGAGAATCGCGGTATTGCGTTGTCCGAAGTCGCTCCCGCCCATCGCGGCCAGATTGGGGCGAATCACGAAGTCCGCGTATTTCTCGAGTTCATAGGTCTTGATGGTCTGTCCCATGATCGTGAACGTCTGAAGCAAGACGTCAAACGAACTTTGAGTCAGCGCCGTTTCCGGATGGGCCGAGATATCGACCGCAATCACGAAGTCCGCGCCCATCTTGCGCGCGAACGAGGCCGGCACCGGGCTCACGAGGCCGCCGTCAACGTATTCATGCCCGCCGATCGTCACCGGTTCGAAAATCGACGGCACGCTGCACGACGCGCGCACCGCGATGCCCGTGTTGCCGCGCTGAAAGAGAATCGGCTGGCCGCTGCGCAAATCGGTTGCGACGACGCCGAGCGGCCTTGTCATCTTTTCGATCGGTCGGTTCTCGAGCGTCGTGTTGATGTAGTTCTGCAGGGCGACGCCTTGCAGGAAGCCGCGCGTGCGAAACGGCGTGGCCCAATCGCTGATGGACGCCTGGTCCATCGTCAAGGCGAGCTTGTTGATGGCGATGCCGCTCATGCCCGAGGCATAGAGCGCGCCGACGACCGAGCCCGCACTCGTTCCGCAGACAAGATCCACGTGCAAGCCGCGCGCTTCGAGTGCCTTGATGACGCCGACGTGCGCGAACCCTCGCGCGGCGCCACCGCCGAGCGCGAGGCCGATGCGCAGTGGCTTGCCCGGTGTGGCGGCAACGGAGGGTGCGACTGGTGCGGCAGGCGTCGCAGGCACAGCCGGCGACACAGGAACGGGCGGCGTGACAGGCCCGAGCGGGTTCTGCGCGGTTGTTTGCTCACCGAACTTGGGCGTGGGCGAAGCGCAGGCGCCCAAGAGCGCCGACGCGCAGGCAAGCGAGAAATTGCGGCGGCTCAGGTGGGGGGAAGAGGATTTCAACAGTATCTCCAGCGATCGCGAATGGCGCGGCGAGTCTAGGCGGCGGGGGCGCGCGGCGGCGGCTTCCCGGCGTCGACGGACGCTGCGGCGCGCGCACATCATAAGGCAAAGCGCGCGCGGCCGACAAAACGCGAGGGCAGCGCGAGGGCAGAGCGAGCCGGCGCTGGTGCAGGTGGCACGACCGTACGGGAAGTTATAATCCCCGTTTCTTTTCACCCCTTATGGCGTGCGCGCTCGCATCGAGCGAGCGGCTGACGATGCTCGAGCCCGGGCGCGCTGAGAACCCTCGCGCGCTACGCGTGCGCCTACGATCCCTGAACCCGCCCATGACCACCGTTCGTACCCGTTTCGCGCCGAGCCCCACCGGCTTCATTCACCTTGGCAACATCCGCTCCGCGCTCTATCCCTGGGCGTTCGCGCGCAAGATGAAGGGCACGTTCGTCCTGCGGATCGAAGATACCGACGTGGAACGTTCGACTGCCGCCTCCGTCGACGCGATTCTCGAGGGCATGGCGTGGCTCGACCTCGATTTCGACGAGGGCCCGTTCTACCAGATGCAGCGCATGGACCGCTACCGCGAAGTCGTTTCGCAGATGCTCGACCAAGGCCTGGCCTACCCTTGCTACATGTCGACCGAAGAGCTCGACGCGCTGCGCGAGCGGCAGCGCGAGGCGGGTGAAAAGCCGCGCTATGACGGCACCTGGCGACCGGAGCCGGGCAAGACGTTGCCGACGCCGCCGGCCGGCGTCGCACCGGTGATTCGCTTCAAGAACCCGCTTTCCGGCGTGGTTGCATGGGACGATGCGGTGAAGGGCCGCGTCGAGATCTCGAACGAGGAGCTCGACGATCTCGTGATCGCCCGGCCCGACGGGACGCCGACATACAACTTCTGTGTGGTCGTCGACGACCTCGACATGCGCATCACGCACGTGATTCGCGGCGACGACCACGTGAACAACACGCCGCGGCAGATCAACATTCTGCGGGCGCTGGGCGCCGAGCCGCCGGTCTACGCGCATTTGCCGACTGTGCTCAATGAAGCCGGCGAGAAGATGAGCAAGCGTCACGGCGCGATGAGCGTAGTCGGCTATCGCGATGAGGGCTATCTGCCCGAAGCGGTCCTGAACTATCTGGCGCGCCTTGGGTGGTCGCATGGCGACGCGGAAATCTTTTCGCGCGAACAGTTCATCGAGTGGTTCGACCTCGAGCATCTCGGCAAATCGCCGGCGCAATACGACCACAACAAGCTCAACTGGCTCAACAACCACTACATCAAGGAAGCCGACAATGCGCGTCTTGCCGAGCTGGCGAAGCCATTTCTCGCGCAACTCGGCATCGATGACGCGGCGCTCTCGCAAGGGGCCGATCTTGTCGGCGTGGTTGGGCTGATGAAGGACCGTGCGTCGACGGTCAAGGAAATCGCCGAAAACGCGGCGATGTTCTATCGCGTGCCGGCGCCCGAGCCCGAAGCGCTCGCGCAGCATCTGACCGATGCGGTGCGTCCGGCGTTGGCGGATTTGGCCGGGGCATTGCGCACCGTCGAATGGACGAAGGAGGCGATCGCGGCGGCGCTCAAGGCGACGCTTGCCGCGCACAAGCTGAAGATGCCGCAATTGGCGATGCCGGTACGTCTTGTCGTTGCAGGTACGACGCATACGCCGTCGATCGATGCGGTGCTGACGCTGTTTGGTCGCGAGCCTGTCGTAAGCCGCATTGAGGCGGTGCTCGCGCGTTGAGCTCGAACGGACGCAACGCGGGCGCCGTTCGTTAAAGTGGCATCGCGATTGCGCAAAGGGTATTTACAAGCACAAAGAGGCTCTATATAATCTCATTTCTGTTCTGCAAGGGGGTATAGCTCAGCTGGGAGAGCGCTTGCATGGCATGCAAGAGGTCAGCGGTTCGATCCCGCTTACCTCCACCAAGTAATGTTCAGCAGACAGTCCAAGTAGTTCTCAAATGAAGCCCCGAAATCGGGGCTTTGTTTTTTTCTGCCGCGCGCAATGCGCGGCGTCGTCTCCATCTCCATTCCCCGTTGTTGTCGAGGCTCGAAATGCCTGCGGTGGGCGCATGCGGTGCGCGTTCGTTCGCGCTTGTCGTCGACTTTTGCTCCCGCCTCCCGTCTCCTGTCTCCTGTCTCCGTTATCTATCCGCGTCACTCGCGGTCTGACTTCGTATCAAAAATTCACATCGTCCTAATTATTTTCGAATACTCGATAGGCATCGTCGCGCAATGAGAAATTTCCCATTCCCGTCGCGTGCTGCTTCGGGATGGGGGCGCGTCCTGCCTGTCGAGGCGCGAGCGGAAGGGCAGGTATCCAGTGATTTATGTCCCATTGAGATGGGCTCGATTACTCGAAATCAGGTCGACATTTCATTGTGGCGATTGCCTGTCTTTTCTCGAATTGAGATGTGGAAATGAATTGCATTGACGAAACACGTTGGGCCGTAACTGCTATGACCCCGGGTGTTGGCATAGGAGTTCGATTGTGCAACCGGTATCCAAGGAAATCTTCGATCGAACGTTTGCTGCCTTCGCTCTTGCCGTCCTCTTGCCGTTGATGATCGCGATTGCCATTGCGGTGAAGCGCTCTTCGCCGGGCCCGGTATTTTTTCGCCAGACCCGCAGAGGGCGGGGCGGTCGAAAGTTTCGGATCTACAAGTTTCGAACGATGCGCCAACACCGCGAGCCCTCAGGCCAGGTTACGCAGGCCAGAAAAGGCGACCCTCGGGTGACCAGGCTCGGCGCATTTTTGCGGCGCACGAGTCTCGACGAGTTGCCGCAGTTCATCAATGTGCTCAAGGGCGAAATGTCTGTGGTCGGTCCTCGCCCTCATGCCACCGAGCACGACAAGATTTATCGAAACCTCGTCGTCAACTACATGGAGCGCTACAGCATCAAGCCGGGCATTACCGGCTGGGCGCAGGTCAATGGCTTTCGTGGCGAAACCGATGGCGTCGAGAAGATGTCCGGCCGCGTTGAGCTTGATCTCTACTACATCCGAAATCGCACGCTCTGGCTGGATTTGAAGATCGTGATGTTGACCGTGCTTAAAGGGTTGGGCGGTGCCAATGCTTATTGAGCTTTCGTGTGGGTGCCGCGCCTGGCCGGCCTGTGTCGTTTAGAAGGGATTCATGAAGTTTCGTACTCTCACGCGCGCGAGTTGGTACTCGACGGCCTGCGCGATGTCTTTGCTCACCGGGTGCGCACTTGCGCCCGGCATGAAGTTCGACAGTCATCGGTCTGCCGCAGGGGCGCAGGCGATCGCAGTATCGGAAATCGACAGCCGCCTCATCGGTGAAATGGAAGATGACAAGTGTCATGCCTGCGCTCGGCCAAGCGATCTCGATGCGCTTACCGGTGTGCCGGCAGCGTATCGCATTGGCCCCGCAGACATCGTGTCGGTGGTCGTTTGGGATCACCCCGAGCTGGTCATGCCGAACCTCACCTACGATATCGGGACCCCTGGCTCAGCGCAGCGTCAAAGCATCGGTTCGGCCAGTCAAAGCGCGCCGGGCTACGTGGTCAGCCACGACGGCTACATTCAATTCCCCTACGCGAAGGCGGTTCACATCGCGGGTCTGACAGAGGCGCAAGCGCAGCAGCGGCTCGTGCATGCCTTGCAGCCCTATATCAACGATCCTCAGGTTTCCTTGCGCGTAGTCGGCTTCCGCAGTCAGAAGGTGTACGTCAATGGCGAGGTTCGCGCACCGGGTGTCAAGCCGATCACCGATGTGCCGATGACGCTTGCCCATGCGCTTCACGAGGCGTCAGGCGTGCTCGATAGCGGCGACGCGAGCCGCCTCTCGCTGACGCGCAAGGGTAAGCGCTATCGGATCGACGTGCCTCGGCTCGCGGAGCAGGGCCTCGATGCCACGCGCATCATGCTGTCGGACGGCGATGAACTGCGTGTGCCCCCAGCCTCCGATTTCAATGTCTTCGTGATGGGGGAAGTGCACAAGCCCGGCCCGGTGCGGTTTCGCTCGAATGGGCGGCTCACCCTCTCCCAGGCGCTCGG
>DASZGN010000106.1:0-6236 GCA_035938775.1 Trinickia sp. | reverse complement strand
GGATCAGCCAGATTGCCAATCGCTAACGAGCGCTGCCCATAGTCGTGCTTCTGATAGAACGCATGGATGAGGTCAGCGACATGCGGCGGATACTGCGCGTCACTGCCGCGCTCGCTGGGTTGCCGACCGGTTAAGCGCTACGAACGAGAGCGGAGAGCGGCGGCAGACCGCTCCCGCTCGCCTCCGCGCGCCATCACGCCTCGAGCGCAAGCAGTGCGAACGTCGCGAGCCAGTGCTCGCCCATGTAGTCGCCGGCCACGTGAGGAAGCGCGGCTTTCAGATGTGTTTCTGCCGCGTTCTCGAGCACCGTCTTACGTGCATCGCCTTCGGTAAGCGCACGCGCGAGCGAGCGCTGGCACCACGCGCGGCTCAGGTTCAGGCCGTCAAGGTGCGCGATCTTGCCGTCGGTGCGATCCGTGACCGTCGCGGGAATGAAGAGCGTTGCCGGCTCGCGCTCGTGAAGTCGCGGCAAAAAGCGATCGAACCACGCGGCGAATTCGTCCGAGGGCAAGACCCGTCGCATCAATTCCGCTTCCATCAGCGATGGCGACAAGAACTCGTCGCCGCCCGGCTCCCACGCCTGACACTCGGCATCGTTCAAATGCCAACGCCGCGCGGTCTCGACGATCAGCGCGGCTAACGCGTCGCGCCCGGTCGTGCGCGCGAAATCGAGCGTGAGCGAGAGCGCGAACGCCGTGTTGAAGTGCGTGCCGACACGCAACGGGTACGTCGCCTTTGGCAAGAACTCGGTGAAGCGCGCGACAAAAGCTTCCGTAAGCGGCGCGAGCGTGGTTGCCCAGCGGGCCGGGTGAGGCGCGTTCATCGTATGAAGCTGCCCGGCGAGCGCAAGCAGCCAGGCCCAGCCATAGGGGCGCTCGAAGCCGCTATTTTGCGGCAGGCTCACATAGGCGAGCTCGCCCGCGACGTTCTCCTCGGTAAAGTGCGCATCGACGATGGCCGCGATGCGCGAGGCCTCGGGCAGGTCGGGGTAGCGATCGATGAGACGCGTAAGCAGCCAGTAGCCGTGCACGCATGAGTGCCAGTCGTAGCTGCCATAAAAGATCGGATGCAAGGCGCGCGGCGAGCGCACGTCCTCGGGGCCCGCGAGCGAATGCGTGAGCTTGTTCGGATATTCGCGCGTGAGATGCGAGAGGGCGAGATCGGCGAACTTCGAAGCGATCGTGGGCGTGAGTCGGGCGACCATGTGTGCAGGTAATGAGGCGAAAGAGGGTGGGGCGCAGAAGACATCAGGAGAGCTAACGATACTCGCGCCGCTCTCACGCGGCAAGGCAGGCCAGCCCGAGAGCCGAAGAGCCGAAGAGCTGAAGAGCTGAAGCCGCCCAAGCAATTGGTAAGCCTGTCTGAGAATCGTTGTTGGGAAGTCTTGACCAGTGAAACAAAAAACAACACTCGCGCCTCCTGTTTCTAATAGGCCGCGCTGACGGTCGCTACTTCCTGGAGAGGGTAATTCGATGCGAGTTCAATCCGAGATGGCGTTAAGCCCCATTCTTCTGGGCCAGCCCCTGCTGGATACGCCTGGGCCGCGAAGGGCGTCACCGCCGTCCGACGAGCCCTTGGCTCAAGCAAGCACGCGCGACGCCACCGATTCCGCGAACGCCGCGCTCGAGCAGCGTGTTCGGCTCTCGCTGCGGTCCAACGGCGTCGCGCCGGCGGCGGACGGCGTCCCCGACATCGTCATTCGCGGCGCCGCCCGTGTGCAAGCGAGCGGCGCTCAAAGCCCGCGCGAGGCGCTGCTCGCGTGGGTCGATCTCTCGAAGGCGCGCACCTATGCCGATGATCCGGTCGATTTGCTTCGCGCCGTGTCGCACCATCATCGCCGCATGATCAGCGCGGCATTCGAAGCGGCGCCTGATCCCGCTTTGCTCGAAGACGCGAGCGTGCTCGACGAGGCTGCGCTGCTCTATAACGCGTTGCGCGGCGAGGGCGAGACGCAAGCCAATGTCACGCGCGAAGCGTCCACGCTTCGCTCGACATTCATGACGGCGCTGATTGCCGATTACGAAAAACGGCGGATGCTCGACGCCCTCTTTGCGCCGCCCGCGCAGCCAGGCGGCAGCGAACCGTTCTACGACGGCTTCGCCCTGCGCAACGCCGTGGGCAAGACGTTCGACGAGTTGCTCGTCTCGCCGGACACGTTTCGCTCGCCGTTGCTGCAAGCGTTGAGCGCGGAGCAAAAGCGCAGCTTGCTGGAAGCGAAGTTCACGCACATGGGGCAGAGTACCCAGTACGCGATCGGAACGGCCGAGCATGCGCTCGCCAGCACGATCATGCGCGCGCAGAGCTACCAAGGCCTCGCCGTGACAACCCGCTTCGCCAACCCGGCCGAGGTGCTCAAGCGCTTCCAGGAACTCGAGCATCAATACGTGCGCGATAGCGGAAGCAGCGCGGTCAATCCGCGGCTGCTCTTTTCGCTGCTGCTCGCGCGCTCGAGCGGCGTCGACGTGGGCGGCCCCAACGAGGTGTTTCGGCCGTATGTCACCGAACTCGTGCCGCGCTTGATGGACGAGTTGAGAAAGGGCAACGGGCAGGCGCCCAAATGGGTCGCGGGCAAACTGGCGCTGTGGTACGACGGTGCGATCGCTTGGCACGATCGTGATCTGAACACGCAGGCGCAGGCCGTGCTTTCGGTCATGAACGATCTGCACGCGTCCATCGGGAAAGACGAGCCGGTGTCGGAGATAGCTGCGGAGCTGAAGCGGCTGGGCGCGTTTCGCGAATGGATCGTGGGCACCGATTGGAAAACGAAAGCGCTGTCGCTGCTGAACTACTCGAATGAGCGTCTCATGGCGGCATACGGCACGCCGCCGCGATTCGATCGCGCGAAGGCGGCCGCCGACATTCTCCTCAAGTACGGCATGGACGAAGACGAAATGACCGACGAGCGCCATTACGTCATCCACGGCGACAACCCCAATTTGTCGGAGACGGAGTTCGGCGACCGCATCGACGAATTCCTCGCGCGCGCGGACTGGTCGGGCCTTTCCGGATCGACGATGCGCGTCGCCCGCCAGCGCATCAACCCGCGCGAAGAGCTTCAGAAGGCGGAGGAGGCGTTCAACGGCGGTCTTGCGCGGGATCCGTGGGTACGCGCCAAAGCCAAGGAAAACTTGCGCGCCCGCTCGCTGCCTATGGCGCAGCGCTTGATCGACGAAGAGGCCGCGCGCATCGCCGGCAACCTCACTACGGAAACCGAAGCGCACCGCAACTGGATGCGGGGCTTTCAAACGTGGATCAACATGCTCCCCGTCGTCGGCCCGATCTACAACATCGAAGAGGGGGTTCGCCACAAAGACGCGCTGCAAATCACATTCGGCATCCTTTTTCTCGGCCTCGATGTGTTCGATTTCATGGGCGGTGGGACGGGGGGGCCGAAGGGGGGCGCGAAGGGTGGGGCGCATGCCGCGGCAAGCGAGCATGTCACGGTGTCCAACGTTCGGGATGCCGCGTCATCTGTCGATGTCTCGCCGGATCGAGCGGCGGCGCATCCGCTGATCGTCGAGGCTGGCATCGATCCGGTTTTCATCGCACAGCCCGATGCGCATCTTCCCGACGCCATGCATGAAATCGCCGCGCGGGTCCGCGAGGGCGAAACCGGTCTGACGTGGCAGGGCTACGACGTCGTGCATCTGGCTAACGAAAATCGCGTGGTTCCGGTCGAGCGCGCAGGCGGCTCCTATCATGAGATCGACCCCAAGACCGGCCAGCGAGTGCGTAACGCGCCGCTGATTCACCGCGACGGGCAAACGGGCACATTCCGCTCCAACGGAGGATTGAAAGGCGGCATGCGCGGCGACGAGGGCACGATTCGCGACCCCGACCTCGAGGGACGGGTCACCGTCGACAAAGTCACGTCGCTCATGAAGCTCGCCGACGATGTTCGCGTGCGCAAGTTCGATCTGATCTTCGACGACGGCTTCGATCTCGTGCGGCCCGACCCGTCGATATCGACTTTCGATGCCCGCGCGTTCTACGAGAAGCTCTATCAGGGCAGCGGCACGTTCAGGCGTTTGATGAACCATCACGCCGATGCGTTCGACGAGCTGTGCAACGATTCCGCCGCGCGAAATGCGGGCGGTGCCCTGGAGGAGAACGGGCCCGGCGCCGCCGCGCCGCCGTTCGAGCGATGGAAGATCACGGTCGGCGAGGAAGGCCCGCTCGGGCCGCGCAAAGCGTACACGGACTTCGATCACAGGCGGATCTACCTGCCGAGCGACGCGGAGATTGCGACGATGCCTTACATGAGCGCGAGCGGTGTGGAAACGGTGAGCCCCGAGCAGGCCTATCTGCACGAGATGGTTCACGCGATGACGGGCGCACGTGATCCGGAGCGCGCGGTGGACATGTTGAATCGGGGGCCTGTCGTCTACCTCACGGACAAGATCCTGAGCGAAGCCGGCTACAGCCTTCCCGAACAGGTGATGTACCGGCGGCAGAACTCCGTGCCAGACATGCCGCCGCACAACACGGTCGAGTATCACCGCGAGGCGGCCGCCGAAGCCGCGCACATCGAGAACCGATATCTCGATCCGCTCGTCGATCGGAAGTTGCCGAAGATCGCGCCCGACACGCTTGTCGAGGGCGTGCCGGTGTCCTCGAGGGAGACTGTCAAAGACGCCGTGCGTGTGCTCAGGCGCGTGCATGCTTCCGAGATCACGCTTGAACCGGAAGACTACGTCAAGAAGTTCGACGAGATCTTCTCTTTCGCGGTGAGCGGTGAGGACGCCACCGAGCACGTCGCCGTGATGGCTCAGGAGACGACGAAATTTTTCCGTCGACTGCAGGAGCGTAGCGAGACCTTTCGCACGCTGTTCGAGCAGATGCCGGACGTCAACCGGGCGGGTGAATGGCAGTTCGTACTCGAAAAGCGTCTCGCGCTCGCCGACCTGCCGTCCGGTACCGCCGCATCGTGCGTCAATCGGATGGGGAGGCGCATCTACGTCTTCGAAGACGACACGCAGTACCTGTCGCCAGGGGGGCTGCGCGACGTGGAGCACGAGCGCAAGCTGGCACACGCGATGGTGTGCGTGATGACCGGGCTGGGCAGGCGGATGTCGCCCGCCGAAGCGTTCATGAATCGCGGTGCGGATGTTGTGCTGACGGAAAGAATCCTGAACGAGGCCGACTATCACTTGCCACAGCAGCTCGTGGCCGCGCTCGCGGTTCCGTCCGATGCGGCTTCCGCGGCGCGCTTGCTGTCGCACCAGACATCGGCGCAGCGCAGCGCGGCGGCCGAGGATCGCTATTTGCGCTCGCGGCCTTGAGCGCCCCCTAATTCCCGCCCAGGCAAGCGACCGTGACATCGATCAACGCACGCAAGCGCGCGAGGCGACGCAGGTCGCGGTGACAGCCAAACCACACATCGCGCCCCGGTGGGGCTTCGCCCAGATCGATGCGTCGAAGGTTTGGCGTGGCGTCGCCGAGCAGACAGGGCAGCACCGCGAATCCACCGCCTTGCGCGCACATGCGCGCCTGCGCGCCGCGGTTGTTGCTGCGAAACGCGATGTGCGCGCTCGGCAATATCCGCTTGGCCCACTCGACATCGGGCAGCGCGCCAAACGCGCTGTCCATGCTGATCAGCGCGTGCCCCTCGCCGTCGCCCGCACGCGGCGGGGCGAGCTCGACGTGCCCGTAAAGCGCGTAGTCCATATGCATCAGCTTGCGCTGGATGATGTCGGGCTCTTCGAATGGCGTAATACGGAACGCGAGGTCGGCCTCACCGCGGGCGAGCGTGTATTGGCGCGAATCCGTCACGAGTTCCACCGACACGCGTGGATGCTGCGCCAGGAAGCGCGCGAACACCGGCGTCAGCACGTGTACGCCGAACCAGTCGGAGGATGTCACGCGCAGCGGGCCGGTCAGTTCATTGTCCTTGCCGGCAAGCGTGCGGGTCAGCCCGAGCGCTTCCTCCTCCATCCGCTCGGCGTGGGCCAGTATGGCGCTGCCTTCTTCCGTCAGCAGGAACCCGCCGCTGGTGCGCTGGAATAGCGCATGACCAAGCGCGTCCTCCAGCGCGCGAAGGCGTCGGCCCATCGTCGGCTGGGTCTGTCCGACCAGCTTGGCCGCCCCGCCCAAAGTGCCTGCCCGTGCGATGGCAAGAAAGATCCGCACATCGCTCCACTCCAGAATGTCGCCATTCATTTTTGATTGCCTGCTATTCAACAACGTCAATTTACATGCAAATCCGCATGAAAGATGATGATTCCGTCGCCACTGCA
>DASZGN010000105.1:0-3246 GCA_035938775.1 Trinickia sp. | reverse complement strand
GTGCTGACGATCTGGTCGATGCTCTACTACATGAAGCTCGCCTGGCCGCAGATTCGCGAGCGTGGCGGCGTTCTTTGATGTAGCGGCCGGCGCGGGTTGCGTCCGTCCTTCGCCGGTCGCCCGTCGAGCAGTTAAAGTGTCGTCGTACGCGAGCGTCGTTTAGCCGTCGGCGAGCACTCGCGCGAGCGAGCGCGCCACCCTTTCCGCCACTTCTTCCCAGGCCCCTGGCGCGCCCTGCCGAAAAAGGCGCGCGCTCGGATACCACGGGCTTCGGTCGGTATCGAGAAACCAGCGCCAGTCGGCCGCGAACGGCAGCATCAGCCAAAGCGGCTTACCGAGTGCGCCGGCCAGGTGTGCGATCGACGTGTCGATCGACACCACCGCATCGAGCCGATCCATGATCGCCGCTGTATCCGCGAAATCGCGAATACGGTTGTCGAAACGATGTATCGATGCCGCGCGCGGGTGTGCGTCAAGCGCGCGCATTTCGTCGTCGCGCAAATTCGGTTGCAGCACGATCCAGTCGATATTCTCGAGTGCGAAAAACGGGGTGAGCGCAGCGAGCGGCATCGCCCGATTCTCTTGCGTCTGAATGCGCCCCGACCAGGCGAGCCCCACCTTGCGCTTCGCATGGCCGCCTAGCGAGCCGCGCCAGCGGCGACGGTGGAGGGCCGGCACATCCAGGTAGCGGCGTGGGCCCGGCAAGGTATCCAGTGTCGTGCCGAGCGCGAGCGGCAAGCTCAAGAGCGGACATTGCAGATGGGCAGTGGGGTGTGCGCTGTCGGGTTCGACAAGCGTCACACGCCATGTCTGAGCGAGTGGCGTGACGAGCGGGGCGAGTTCGCGCTGCACGACAAGCGCCACCCGCGCCGCGCGCTCACAGGCAAGCGGCACGAAGCGCAGGAATTGCAAGGTGTCGCCAAAACCCTGTTCCGCGACGATCAAGAGTGTGCGATCGCCGATCGGCTCGCCTTGCCAGCGCGGCAGCAAGGCGGCAGCGGCGAGCCCGTTGACCTTATCGGCTCCGTCAACGCTCGCATACCGCGCCGACGACGCGATCTCGAGCCGCGACTCGTAGGCGGGCAGCCCGCGCCGGAAGTCGCCGAGGGTCAGCAACGTCATTGCGCGGTTCAGCTGCGCGGAGGCGAGATCGGGGCGCAGGCGCAGCGCTTGGTCGAACGCCCGCAATGCGGCCTCGTGCGCGTTAAGCGCATGGTGCGCGTTGCCGAGGCTAAGCCAAGCGAGGCTCAGTTGCGGATCGAGCCCGACCGCGCGCTCGAAGCGGGGAATCGCCTCGACGTGCCGGCCGAGCGCCGCGAGCGCGTTGCCGAGCGCATGCAGCGCCGGGGCAAACGGTCCATGCAGCGCAAGCACGGCCTCGTACGCGCTCACCGCCTCTTCATGGCGGCCGATGGCATCGAGCGTATTGCCCAGATTGAAATGCGCGGCGACGAAGCGCGGCTCGGCCGCAATGGCCGCGCGCAAATGCGCGATCGCCTCGTCGGCTCGCCCGAGCGCGCTCATTGCCATGCCGAGGTTGTTATGCGCGCCCGCATGCCCCGGGCGCAGCGAAAGCGCGCGAGAGAACGCTTCGACCGCCTCTTCGTGGCGTCCGAGCGCATTGAGCGCGTTGCCGAGGTTGTTGTATGTCGAGGCGTCGCGCGGCTGGAGGCGCAGCGACTTTTCGAATGCGTCGACGGCGTCTTCATGACGGCCGGCCGCCGCGTAAGCGTTGCCGAGGTTGTAATGCGCGAGCGGAAACTCGGGGGCGAGCGTGAGCGCGTTGCGAAACCGCTCGATTGCGCCGTCGAGCTCGCCAAGCGCTTTCAGCGCATTGCCGAGGTTCAATTGCAGCGCGGCATCGTTCGGGCGCAGCTCGACCGCACGGCCGACGAGCTCGGCCGCTTCGGCGTGATGGCCTTGCTGATGGTGCAGCACGCCCAGCAAGTGAAGGGCATCCGCATTGACGGGGTCGGCGTCGAGCGCTGCGCGGTAGTCGCGCTCGGCATCGTCGAGCCGTCCGTCACGATGCGCCGCGTAGGCGCGCGCGAAAAAGGATTCCATGACGGCAGAGAAATCGGCAACCGCGGCATTCTCCCATACTCGCGCTGGCGCGCCTCGTATCGCGCTCCCAGACTTCGCATCGTGCTCCCGCGCTTCGCAATGCCCCTCCCGCGCTTCGCATCGCGCCTTTCGCGCTACGTATCGCGCTCCCGCACCTTGAACAGCGCCTGCGCACTAGCGGTGCCGCGCCTTACCTGCGCGCCCGCTGCCGGCCTTGCGTCTCGGCTCCGCGTTAGCGCGGCAGCTGACGGATATCGAAAACGCCCAACGCGCTAGCGCCGTCCCATGCAGCTCGCTTTTTGCGAATGCAGGGATGGAGGACATCCCACATAATGTGCCGCGGGGCGGCCAGCGTACACTAAGCGAGTCGCCGAGGTTTGCCGGAGGAAAGCATGGCCGTCGCCATCTTGAACGCGCAGCCGGTATTGATCGTCGGGGCAGGCCCCACCGGGCTCGCCGCGGCGATGAGCCTTGCACGCGCACGCGTTGCCGTGCGCCTCATCGACCGTGCTTTGCAACCGGCGGCGCACTCGCGCGCGATCGGTATTCAGGCGCGCACACTTGAATTGCTCGAGCAGCATCGTATCGTCGAGCCCTTTCTCGATCTCGGCCATCGCCTGCGCGCGGCCAATCTCTACTCGAACGGCCATCGCCTCGCCCGGCTCGACTTCGACCCGCTGCAAACACGGTATCCGTATTTGCTCAGCCTCGATCAATCGGTCACGGAACGTCTGCTGACTGAGCACCTGGCCACCTCGGGGGTAACAGTCGAGCGTGGCGTCGAACTCGTTCGCTTGACGCAAGGCGCGTCGCATGTCGAAGCGACGCTCAGCCATGCCGACGGCCGAGAGGAAACAATCAAGGTGCCGTTTCTCATCGCCGCCGACGGCGCACACAGTACGGTGCGGCATCTGCTTGGCATGACCTTTTCGGGCAAGACCTTCGAACAGACCTTTTCGCTCGCCGACGTGCATGCGGATTCAGACCTGGCCGACGATGAGTTCCATATCTTCGCCTCGGGCGAAGGGCTCGCGGCGCTTTTTCCAATGGGCGGCGGGCGGCATCGGTTCATCGCCGACGATTCACCCATGACGCCGGGCGTGCCAGCCGCGGCGCACGCTCACGCGAACGTCGTCGCCGATCCGCCCGACGGCGAAGAGCGCTCGCCTGAGCCGCAGGCAC
>DASZGN010000104.1:0-2179 GCA_035938775.1 Trinickia sp. | reverse complement strand
CTCGCCGAACTCGGCCGCGAGTTGGCGCCGGGTCTTTACGAGCGCGAGCTCGTCTATTTGCGCGAAACGGAATGGGCGTGTTGCGCCAACGATGTGCTGTGGCGCCGCTCGAAGCTCGGGCTGCACGTGGCGCCGGGCTCGATCGATGCTGTGCGCGCGGCTGTCGACGAATGGTTTGCGCAGGCGTCACAGGCTTCACGGCACGCGCCGTTGTTCCTGCAAAGCTGCGCCGCACACCGACGAAACGAATGCATTGGATGACCGGTGGCTCGGCCGGTGGCCTGTAACAGCGGCCGGCGCGTCATGACATTAGCGACAATGCGGCACCAAGACCACTGCCGCGCCTTTGGCGCTTTGCAGTGGAGTCACGCATGGAGTGGAGACAATGAAGGACCAATACATCCTTGCGCTCGACCAGGGCACGACGAGCTCACGCGCGATGCTATTCGACCGGAAGGGCAACATCGTGTCGGTCGCGCAAAAGGAATTCCACCAGATCTATCCGCATCCAGGATGGGTCGAGCACGATCCGCAGGAAATCTGGTCGACGCAAGCCGGGGTTGCCGCCGAAGCCGTTACGCGCGCGGGCCTGGACGGCAAGTCGATTGCCGCCATCGGCATCACGAACCAGCGCGAGACGACGATCGTCTGGGACCGCGACACGGGCCAACCGATCTACAACGCGATCGTCTGGCAGGACCGCCGCACGGCCGAGCTGTGCGAGCAGCTGAAGGCGCAAGGCCTCGAGAGCCCGGTACGCGCGAAGACGGGCTTGCCGATCGACGCGTACTTTTCGGGCACCAAGATCCGCTGGATTCTCGATAACGTCGAAGGCGCGCGCGAAAAGGCGAAGCAGGGCAAGCTCGCGTTCGGCACGGTCGACAGCTGGCTCGTCTGGAACTTCACGAAGCACGCGCTGCACATCACGGATGTGACGAACGCGTCGCGCACGATGCTGTTCAACATCCACACGATGCAGTGGGACGACGACCTGCTCGAGGCGCTCGACATTCCGCGCAGCATGCTGCCCGAGGTGCGCTCGTCCTCCGAGATTTACGGGCCGACGGTCGCGACGGTGTTCGCCTCGAATATTCCGCTCGCCGGCATCGCGGGCGATCAGCAGGCGGCGCTCTTCGGCCAGATGTGCACGAGCCCGGGCATGGTGAAGAACACCTACGGCACCGGCTGTTTCCTGGTGATGAACACGGGTGCGACGCCGGTCGAGTCGCAGAACAACCTCGTTACGACGCTTGCCTGGAAGATCGGCGACGACGTCCAATACGCGCTCGAAGGCAGCATCTTCATCGGCGGAGCGGTCGTGCAATGGCTGCGCGACGGGCTCGGCATCATCAAGCACGCGTCGGAAGTCGAGTCGCTTGCCGCGAGCGTGCCGCATGGCGACGGCGTCTATCTCGTGCCTGCTTTCGCGGGGCTCGGCGCACCGCACTGGAATCCGCGTGCGCGCGGCACGCTCTTCGGCTTGACGCGTGGCACGACGAGCGCGCACATTGCGCGCGCCGCGCTCGATTCGATCGCGTATCAATCGCTCGACGTGCTGAAGGCGATGGAAGCCGACGCGCGTATCGCGGGCATCCGCATCAGCGAGCTGCGCGTCGATGGGGCGGCCTGCGCGAACGACCTCTTGATGCAGTTGCAGGCCGACCTGCTTGGCGTGGCGGTACAGCGTCCGCGCATCAGCGAGACGACGGCATTGGGCGCGGCCTACCTGGCCGGGCTGGCCGTCGGATATTGGACGGATATCGGCGAGCTCGAAAGTCAATGGCAACTCGACAGGCGCTTTTCGCCCGCGATGGAGCACGCGGCTGTCGACACATGCATCGCCGGCTGGCATCGGGCTGTGAAAGCTGCAAAGGTGTGGGCCGATTCGAACTGATACTAGGCGTGCCGCTCGGTAAGCCGGTGGTGCAACAAGTGTCGGGGACTGGCCTACGCGGGCGGGTCGAGTTCTGGGCCATGCCCCGCGGGTGGCGTGCACGATCACACTGGCAGCGGCGACTACGTGCTTGATTACTTGGTAGGCGCCGATCAAGTGCTGCACGACGCGTATATGGATGCGCTGCACTAGTGCGCTGTCCTGCCTAAGCTGATTCAGGCGGGAACTGTGGGTAGGGTAAGCTGACGTTGCAGGAGAGGGCACCCGCTTGATGCGGATGTCCTC
>DASZGN010000103.1:0-18818 GCA_035938775.1 Trinickia sp. | reverse complement strand
GCCGCGATAGGCATCGACGGGAACGGTGTTGGTGAAGACCGCCTTCACTTCCGCGTAGATCGCAGGTGTCGCGTATTGCCCGGCGAGCAGCGTCGCGTACAGGATCGTCGGCACGCTCGACGCGAACGTCGACAGATACGCGCCCATGTTCGCGATCGTGTGCACGCGCATCGCGAGGAACTTGCCGTCGGCGTCGAGCGCGAGCTCGGCTTTCGTCACATGGTCGCGGCCGTGCGCGTCGGTCACGAACGACTCGGAGCGTTCCGCGGTCCACTTCACCGGCCTGCCGATGCGCTTGGCCGCCCAGGTGAGCGCGACATCCTCCGCGTAGAGGAAGATCTTCGAGCCGAAGCCGCCGCCCACGTCGGGCGCCACGATCCGCAGCTTCGACTCCGGCAGCGACAGCACGAACGCCGCCATCAGGAGCCGTTCGAGGTGCGGGTTCTGATTAGCCACGTAGACGGTATAGCTGTCGTCCTGCTTCGAGTAGCTCGCATTCGCCGCGCGCGGTTCGATTGCATTCGGTATGAGCCGGTTGTTGACGATATCGAGCGTCGTCACATGCGTGGCCTTGGCGAACGCGGCATCGGTGGCCGCCTTGTCACCGTGGCCCCACGTGTAGCAGACGTTGTTCGGCACGCCGTCGTGCACCAGTGCCTGGCCGGCTTGATCGGCGCCGGCCGTATCGGCGACCGCGGGCAGGATGTCGTATTCGACTTCGACCAGCTCGGCCGCGTCCTTCGCCGCCTTCGGCGATTCGGCGATGACGATCGCGACAGCATCGCCGACGTAGCGAACCTTCTCGGTGGCCAGCACGGGGTGAGGCGGTTCGTGCATCGGCGTGCCGTCAATGTTGTGGATGAGCCATCCGCATGGCAAAGAGCCCACGTTTTCGGCCGCGAGATCCGCGCCGGTGTACACGGCGACGATGCCCGGAGCCCGGCGGGCGGACTCGGTGTCGATCCGGCCCAGGCGCGCATGCGCATGCGGCGAGCGCACGAACGCGGCGTACGTTTGCTGCGGGAGAACGACGTCGTCGGTGTATTGACCGCTTCCGGTGAGGAAGCGATAGTCTTCCTTGCGCTTGACGGCCGCGCCGATCAAGCGGTGCGCTTCGGGTGCGTTCATGGCTTCGCTCCTTAACGGACGGCTTCGGCAGTCTTCGCGGAACCCGCTGGCTGGGCAGATTGCTTCATCGCCGCCGCGCCCTCGAGCACCGCCTTGACGATGTTGTGGTAGCCGGTGCAGCGGCACAGGTTGCCGTCCAGTTGGCGGCGCACGTACTCTTCGGTGGCATCGGGCTGCTGCTCGACGAGCGCGGCGGCGCTCATGACCATGCCGGGCGTGCAAAACCCACATTGCAAGCCATGGCACTCGCGAAACGCCGCTTGCATGGGGTGAAGCGTGCCGTTGCGGGCAAGGCCCTCGATGGTGGTGACTTCGGCGCCGTGAGCCTGCACGGCCAGGATGTTGCACGCTTTAACGGCGCGCCCGTCGAGATGAACGGTGCACGCGCCGCACTGCGCGGTGTCGCAGCCGATGTGAGTGCCGGTCAGGCGCAAGCGCTCGCGGAGGAATTGAATAAGGAGGGTGTAAGGTTCGACATCGGCGGTCACGGGCGTGCCGTTGACCTTCAAGCTGATGCTGATCGCCATGAATCGTCTCCTGTGGGGATCGAGGCCGGCACTCTCCGATGCGCGCGGTGCCGTTTGCTCGGAAAAAACGTCGTTATTTTCCGGGATGCACCAAGAAGTAAAGCACAACTTATTGCCAAAAGCTCTATCGGCTGCGTCGGGCGCGCGCCCGGAATTGCGGGGCCCGGCCTGCCGCCCCCTGTCGGGCCACGGGCGGCCTAAGCCGGTATGCCCTTGTTTTTATTCGAATCCTCGGGGATTCATGTCTAACCATTCGATAAAATTTGACACGATTGTTCTGGGCGGCGGCATCGTGGGCGTTTCGGTCGCGGTCCATTTGCAAAGACGCGGTTACGCCGTGGCGCTCGTGGACCGCAAGCCGCCGGGCAGCGAGACTTCATACGGCAACGCGGGCCTGATTCAGCGCGATGGGGTTTATCCGTATCCGTTCCCGCGCGCAGCCGGTGCACTGCTGCGCTACGCCCGCAACCGCTCGCTCGACGTTCGCTACCATCCGCTCGCCATGCCGGCGCTCGCGTCGTTCCTGTACCGGTACTGGCACCATTCGCATCCGGCGCGCCACGCCGCGATCGCGCGATCGTACGCCACCCTCATCGAACACTGCGTCAGCGAGCATCGAGCGCTCGCCGATGCGGCCGGCGCAAGCGCGCACTTGCGCTCGGGCGGCTGGATCAAGATCTATCGGACCACGCAAAAGCACGACGAAGAGATCCACACGGCGCAACGCTGGAACCGCGAATACGGCGTGCCCTTCGAAGCGCTCGATGGCGCGCAATTGCGGCAGATCGAGCCCAGTCTCGCGTCATCGCTCGCAGGCGGACTGCGATTCACCGCCTCCTGCTCGGTCGACGATCCGCAAGCGCTTGTCCTCGCATACGCGCGGTATTTCGAGCAACTGGGCGGACGGTTGTTTATCGGCGACGCCATGACGCTCGAACCCCAATGGAAGGTGCGCACCGCGCACGGCGCGATCGAAGCGCGGTCCGTCGTGGTGGCGATGGGGCCGTGGTCGGATGAGATCAGCGCGCGACTCGGCTACCGCCTGCCGCTCGGCGTCAAGCGGGGGTACCACATGCACTATGCGCCGCAAGCCGGCGCCCGGTTGAATCATCCGGTGCTCGATGTGGAAAACGGCTATCTGATCGCGCCGATGGTACGCGGCATCCGGCTCACGACCGGTACCGAGCTCGCGCTTCGCGACGTGCCGAAAACCCCTCTTCAACTGAGCGCCGTCGAACCGATCGCACGGGAGCTCTTTCCACTTGGCGCGCGCCTCGACAGCGAGCCGTGGATGGGGCAGCGTCCGTGCACGGCGGACATGCTGCCGATCATCGGACCCGCACCTCGGCACAAAGGCGTGTGGTTCGCGTTCGGGCATGCCCATCATGGGCTGACGCTCGGCCCGGTAACGGGGCGCCTGATCGCGGAGATGATCACGGGCTCCGAACCGATCGTCGATCCGTTCCCATTCAGGGTCGATCGGTTTTGAACGAGGGCGGCTCTTGCGAGCGGTTCGGGCGCATCGCACGCGCTTTTACCGCCCCCGGATCACTTGAGCTCGACCGACACGAAGCTGCGCGTGTTATCGCGCAGGATCAGCAACGCAAGCTCCTTGCCACTTTGCGCCGCCAGCGCGGCAAGCTGCTCGCGTGACGAAACCGGCGTGCCGTTGAGCGAAAGCACGATATCGCCCGCGCGAATGCCCGCGTTCGCCGCAGCCCCGGTGACGCCCTCGATAAACACCCCTGTCACGACCGCGTTCGCGCGCCGCTCCTCTTCGCCAAGCGGACGCACGAACAAGCCGAGACGCTCCAACGCACTGCCCGCGTCCTGCCGGGCGCCCATGTTCTCTTCGGATGGGATCACCGTCACCGTTGCGGTCATCGGCCGTCGATTGCGCAGCAGTTGGAGCGGCACCTTCGTTCCCGGCTCCAGTCCGGCGACGTATTCGACGAAGTCGCTCGCGCGTTCAACAGGCTTGTCGCCGACACGCACGATCACATCGCCCGGCTTCACGCCGCCCGCGCCGCCAGCACCGCCCGCGCCGGCGGACGGTGCCGGCATAACCGAGGTGACCAACGCGCCCGCCGCACGTTGCAGGCCGAACGCTCGCGCCAGTCCCGAATCGACATCCTGCATCTCGATGCCCACATTGCCGTGAACGACCTTGCCCTGTACCTGCATTTGCGTGCGCAGCTTGGCCGCAACGTTGATGGGAATGGCGAAGGTAAGGCTCTGGTATCGCTCGGTGTCCGCGTAGATCTGCACGTCGATGCCGATCACCTCGCCCGCGCGGTTGAAGACCGGGCCGCCCGAGTTGTCAGGGTTGGTCGCGACGTCGGTCTGCAGGAACGGAAAGCTGCTGCCGTCCGGCAGCGCGTGCGAGCCGGCACTCACGATGCCGGCGGTGACGGTGTTCTCCGGGCCGTAGGGCGCGCCGATCGTGAGCACCGGTTCGCCGACGCGCACGCGCGACGAGTCGCCCAGCTTGACGGCCGTGAGCTTGGTCGCATCGATCTTGATGATGGCCAGATCGGTCGGTACGTCGACCGTCACGACGCTCGCCTTGAACTCGCGGTGGTCGGTCAGCCTCACCGTGATGTCATCGGTGTGATTCACGACATGCGCGGTGGTGAGGATCATGCCGTCGGGGCTGATGATGAAGCCCGAGCCGGAACCCCACATCGCGCGCGGCGGTGGGCTGCCTTGAAGATCTGGTGTGCCCTGCATCGAGCGTTTGAAGAACGCGAAGAAAGGATCGTCAGGATCGATCGGTGCGGGGCCGCCCGCCGCCGGCAGATCCGGGCCTGCCGCGCTGATGTTCACGACGGCGGGTCCGTATCGCTCGACGATGGCGGGAAAATCGACCGACAGTGCACCCGCAGCCGGCATAACCTGCGCCTTGCTCGCAGGCGCGGGCGCCGGTGCGCTTGCAGCGGCAGGTGCAGGTGAAGGCGCTGGTGGTAGAAGCGTTGGCGCGAGCGTGGTGCCCGCGGCCATCGCCGTTGGCACAAGACAAGCACAAACGGGCAAAACCGACGCCGTCATGACGGCGCACAGCCACTTTCGGAATTGACGGTGCACGGCACATCTCCCGGTTGGTCAATGACGCCATAGCCAGCACGCGAAGCCGAGGCTTTCGCCACCGGGGGGGGGTCCACCACCGGCGGAGAGATTTTCGCGCGCTTGGCAACCGTCGCTTGTGATGTAGTGCACCGATGAATCGAAAAAAACGTTGGCAAGTGAGCGAGCCATAACTGACAGCGATCGGCAGTCGGTACGTGGCTGTTCGCCCTAGTTGCTGCGCGCCATGGACGCGCCTTCGCGTCGGTCAGGCCCCATCGCGGCTCGCCTTCGAGAAGCGGCCACCTCGGTTTCGTTCAAATGGCGCTCGCGGCGCAGGCCACCGCGCGCGGCCTGCGCTCCCGCCGGTCACTGCCCCATCGTGCCGGAGCTCCCGTGCTGCATGTCCATCGAGCCACTCTTCTTCGCGTGCTTGTGCTTCGGCTTGCTCTGGCCCATCGGCTCCTTGCTCATCGTGCCGCTCGCCGCTTCGGTGTTGGACATCACACCGCTCGCCTCTTGCGGGAATGCATTTGAAGCGCCAAATGCAAGCGCCACGAAGGCCGCCACACCTGCCGCTTTCGATATTGCCTGCTTCTTCATAAAAGCCTCCGTGATGCGGTGACAGTTGAATTGAATCGATGCGTGCCGCCCGAGCGCCAATGTGATATCAGGAGCCGCCGAACCAGTTGTATCCCTGGTCGCTCCAATAGCCGCCCGGGTAGGTATTGGTCACATAGATCTCCATGATGTGCTTCGGATTCTTGTAACCGAGCTTGGTGGGCATGCGCAGCTTCATCGGGAATCCGTACTTCGGCGGCAAGGTCGCGCCGTCGTACTGAAAAGCGAGCAGCGTTTGCGGATGCAGCGCCGTCGGCATGTCAATGCTTTCGAAGTAGTCGTCCGCGCATTTGAAGCCCACGTACTTCGCGCTCGTGTCCGCACCGACGCGATGCAAGAACGTCGCAAACGGCGTGCCGCCCCATCGGCCGATCGCGCTCCAGCCTTCGACGCAGATGTGTCGCGTGATCTGCTCGGCATGCGGCAGCGCGTAGAGCTCCGGCAACGTCCAGGTGCGCTTGCCCGTGACAAGTCCGCCTACCTTGAGCACGAAATCCGAGCCGTCAACCTCGGGCACTTCATCGATGCCGTAAAACGCGTTGAATGGGAACGGTCGCGTGAGCTGCGCTTCGCTGTAGGTCGGCGCGAGCCGATTGGGATCGAAGAGCCATGCCTGGATGCGGTCGTTCATCCGCGACACGCTCATCAAGAACGCGTTGACCGACTCGTCGTCGGTGAGCGAGCAGCCGGTGAGCATCATGAGACCGCCCAACGTAAGCATCCGCTTGCCGAAGGCGCGACGCGAAGGCAGCGCCAGCTCGCGGCGCGCATCGGCGAGAATCGCTTTGGCGTCGAGAGACCCAGGAACGGCATCGCCCCCTCTTGGGGGATCGGGGAGCAGCGAGGGATCGTAAGCGTCGGAGTCCTTCATGCGCTTTCCTTGCAAGTAACGGGGGCTGCGACTACCGGCCACGCAACATCGCAATGAGCGAGCGCGGCACGAGCGCAACCATCACCAGATGCACGACGAGAAACGCGGCCAGAAACGCCATGGCGAAAAAATGCACGACGCGAGCCGTGTCGTAGCCGCCCAGCAGCTCGCGCAACAGCGGAAACTGCACCGACTTCCAGATCGCGAGACCGGACAGCGCGAGCACGATAAGGTCGAGAATCACGGCGAGATAGGCGAGCTTTTGCACGGCGTTGTAGCGCGACAGATCGGCGTGCGAAAGCCTGCCGGTAAGTGCGCTCGCGAGGTCGCGCCAAACCTCGCGCGGCGAAAGCGGGAAGAACTTCAAGAAAAGCCGCCCCGTCGCGACGCTCAGCACGAGATAGACGATGCCGTTGGCGAGAAGCAGCCACATCGCCGCGAAGTGCCATTGCAGCGCGCCGGCGAGCCACCCGCCGAGCGCGATCGACGTGGGAAACATGAAATGCGCGAAGATCGGCGACGCATCGTAGATCTGCCAGCCCGAGAGCATCATCACGATAGCGGCAAGCGCGTTCAGCCAGTGCGTAATGCGGACCCAGGCCGGATGCACGAGCGCGCCTCGTTGCGCCGGTGCCGGGTGGGGTCGTTCACGTTCGCGGGCTTGGGGAGTCGCCATCGTGGATCTCCAAGGGTGATCGGGCACGCGGTGGGGGTGGCTCGCATTCGTCGCGAATGGCTCGCATTCGTCGCGAATGGGCCGCCCCCACCCCGCTATACGCGCGAGGCTGCGTGGCGGATGCATTCGCGGCGGGGCGAGGTGCGGCCATCCTTGCCGCACGATCGGCCGCGACTTGCGGGTGGCCGGTGGCGCTTGCTTGGCGCGAGCGTCACTGCTCCTTAAGCATACTGCGATCGGGACGCGACATCGCGACAAGCAGCGCAAGGAAGTCGAAACTCTACGCTTCCGCCAAAAAACGGAGACCGCCGAATTGAAACAATCAGCGCCCGACCTTGTGGGTGTAGACGGATGTCGAGGCGGTTGGTACGCGCTCCGGCAGGACGCAGTGACCGGTGCGATTCACGCCCGGGTCTGGCCGACGTTCGCCGCGCTTCTCGCCTGGGCGAGCGAGCCGGCGATCATCGCGGTAGACATACCGATCGGCCTTCGTTCGGCGTGCGGCGAGCGCTCATGCGATGTAGCGGCCCGAGCTCTGCTCAAGTGGCCTCGAAGCGCGTCGGTGTTTCCGACGCCCGTACGGCAAACGCTTGAGGCCAATTCGTACGCGCAAGCGAACAGCCGGCACCGTGAGATTACCGCGAAGGGCCTTTCAAAGCAGGCATTCAACATCCTCGAAAAAATCGCGGAAGTCGACCGCGCGCTGCGCGCCGAGCGCCGCGACGCGGAACGGGTGTTCGAAGTTCACCCGGAACTCGCGTTCATGCAGCTCCAGGTCGAGCAAGGCGGGCCGTGCGGTGGAATAAGCGTGGCAAAACGCAAGCCTGACGGCCACCACATTCGACTCGCCCTTCTCGCCGCAGCGTTCGGAACGGAACTGGACGCCGCGCTTGCGGCGCTTGCTGAGCGTGCGGCTGGCGTTGCGCGACGCGACGACGTGGTCGATGCCTTTGCGGCGCTCTGGAGCGCCCGGCGCATCGCGCAGGGCAAGGCGCTCGCGCTGCCGCGGATGCCGGAGCGCGACGCCGTGGGCTTGCCGATGGTCATTCACTACTAGTGACGCGTAGCGGCCTAGTGACGCGTAGCGGCCTGGTGACGCGTAGCGGCCTGGTGACGCGTAGCGGCCTAGTGGCGCATTTGCGGCCTAGTGACGCGTGGCCGCCTAGTGACGCATCGCTGCCTAGCGCCGCTTGGCGTCAGGCGTCGAGCGCACGGCGCCGCGTGAGCTTGTCCTGCAGACTCTCGGTGAGCATCGCAGACAACAGAGCGGCGAGCGACTCTCGCGCTGCCTTGGCTAATCTGCGCATGGCACGCCTGGTTGCCCGCTAGCGAGCCAGTTGCGCCATCCGCCGCTATCGCTGATATCGACGGCGTCCCCCATGCCCTCGGCCTCGGCCTCGCAAATGAAGCCGGTTTCCCATCGTCCGTCGGCGAGTTCGACCTTGCCGAGGCCGAGCGGCGCGGGAATGCCGGCAAGAAACGAGCCGACTTCCGCACTCGGCAATTCCCATACTTCGACCGCGACGGCAACGCCCCCCTCGTCGACACGCACCATGCCCGGCCGCGCCACGTTGCCGCCGGCAAGCGCGTACAAACAATAGTGCGGCGCGCTGAGCGTCGCTTCGACGAGACGCGAGCCGCGCCGTTTCAGTTGACCGTTGAGCGGCAAGCCGTCGAGATGCGCGCCGCACACGACAAGCCGCATGCGGTCGTGGCGTGCATGGCCCGCCGGCGCATCGGATGCGCATGCAGCACCGCCTGCGAGTGCAAGCCCGCTCGTTCGCTGCAGCGCGTCTGCGACACTCAGAAGGTACTGATCCGCGAACGCCCGGCCGAAAACCGTGACGCCCCACGGCAGGCCGTTCTTCATGAAGCCGGCCGGCACCGCGACCGCCGCATAATCGAGCAGGTTCATGAAGTTCGTGTAGTAGCCGAGCAGCGAGTTTGCGCCGATCGGATCGCGCTCGAGCTCGGCTAGCGTAACGGGACGCGGAATCGACGGCGTCAGCACGAAATCGAGCGTATCGAGCACCGCGTCGCAGGTCGCCTTGATCGCCTGCAAGCGGTATTGGGCGCGAAAGGCGTCGACGGCGCTTGCGCCCCGCGCTTGCGCGAGCACATCGCGAATCACGGGAAGCACCGCGCTCGGTTGCGTCTCGATCAGTTCGCCCGCGACGCTGTAGCGCTCGGCGACCCACGGCCCTTCGTACAGCAGCTTCGCGGCTTCGATGAACGGCGCAAGGTCGATTTCGACCGCCTCGCCACCCAGCGCTTCAAGCGCCGCGCGCGTGTGCCCGAACAACGCAGGGCTTTCATCGCACCCGGCGAATTCGGGCACGCGCGGCACGCCGAAGCGAAAGCGCGCGAGCTTGCCGAACGCCGTGCCATCGTTCCATTGCGGATTGGCGCGACTGTAGGGATCGGCAGGATCGTGCCGCGCGCATAGCGCGAAGAGCTCGCTCGCTTCGCGGGCTGTCGCGGTGAGGAACGTGACGCAGTCGAGCGTGCGGCATGCGGGCACGACGCCGGCCGTCGACAACAGTCCCTTCGTGCCCTTCAATCCCACGAGGTTGTTCAGCGCGGCCGGCACGCGCCCCGAACCCGCGGTATCGGTGCCGAGCGCGAAACTCGCGACACCCATCGCCACCGCCAGCGACGACCCCGAGCTCGATCCACCCGCCGGATAGTCGGGCAGCACGCTGTTGCGACACGGACCATACGGCGAGCGTGTGCCGTTCAGACCGGTCGCGAACTGATCGAGGTTGGTCTTGCCGATCGGCACTGCGCCGAGCGCGATCAGCTGGGCGACGAGCGTGGCCGATTCCGTGGGCGTATAGGCAAAGTCAGGGCATGCAGCCGTTGTGGGGATGCCGGCGAGATCGATGTTGTCCTTGATCGCGAACGGGATGCCGAAAAGCGGTAGCGTCTCGACAGCGCGTCTATCGAGCGCGGCGAGGTACGGCTCGAGCTCCGCTTCGGAAAGCAGATGAATGAAGATGCGATAGTCAGCGTTCAATGCGGCGGCGCGCGAGCGCAGCTCGCCGATGAGACGTCGCGGTGTGATGGTCCCCGCGCGATAGGCCGCGCGCAGTGTCGACAGTCGCAGATCGAATGAAGGCATGCCGTTTCCTGAAGGTGGGTTCGATGGGATCGAAGAGTTCAATTCGTTAAGGAATGCTAAAGTTTTCCGGACCACAGCCGAAGCCTCACGCGCGGCCGATCACGACCACGCGCTGCCCCGCCCGCACGGGAGAACCCGGCGCGACATGCACCTCGTCGACGATGCCATCGCACGGCGCCGTGACCGATATCTCCATCTTCATCGACTCGATGACGACGAGCACGTCGCCTGCCGCGACCTTTGCGCCGGGGCTCACGTGGACCTGCCAGAGGTTGCCGGCGATCTCGCTCTCGACGCCCACCTGATGATCCTCGAGCGGCTCGATGCGCGACTCGACCGCGAGCGGCTCGGGTGTGTCGTCCTCGGCGCTGCCCGCTTCCCGCCAGCGTTGCCGCTCGGCTTGAAACGCTGTTTGCTGCCGCGTGCGGAAACGCTCGATGTCGTCGGCTTCGCGATCGAGAAACGCCTGATAGTCGGCAAGCGACAGCTCGGTTTCTTCGATTCGCAGCGGATAGCGGCCGAGCGGGAAATCCGCGCGGATGCGCAAGAGCTCGTCGGCCGACACTTCGTAGAAGCGGATCTGATCGAAAAAGCGCAACAGATACGGCCGGCCAGCGAAATCCGCGGTCTCACGGAAGCGATTCCACATCTGCAACGTGCGGCCGACGAACTGGTATCCGCCCGGGCCTTCCATGCCGTACACGCACAGATAGGCGCCGCCGATGCCCACCGAGTTCTCCGCTGTCCACGTGCGCGCGGGGTTGTACTTGGTTGTAACGAGCCGATGACGAGGGTCAAGCGGGGTCGCGACCGGCGCGCCCAGATAGACATCGCCGAGCCCCATCACGAGGTAGCGCGCATCGAAGACGATCTCTTTCACGGCATCGATCGAATCGAGACCGTTGATGCGGCGGATGAACTCGAGGTTGCTGGGACACCACGGCGCGTCCTTGCGCACGGTGGTCATGTATTTGTCGATGGCGAGCCGGCAGGCGGGATCGTCCCACGACAGCGGCAGGTGCACGATGCGCGACGGCACGCGCAGGTCCTCGCTCAGCAAGACGCGTTGCCAGGTGCGCGCGACGATTTCGATGAGCGCGGCAAGCGTCACGCGTTCGGGCCGATAGTGAATCTGAAGCGAACGAATGCCGGGCGTGAGGTCGATGACGCCGTCGATGTCGAGCGCCTGAAGCGACTGCATCAGCGCGTGACCGCGAAAGCGCAGCGCGAGGTCGAGCTCGGCGGGCCCGATCTCGAGCAGCAGGTGGGTATCGCCGGAGAGGCGCGCGACAAGCCGCTCGCGGTTTTGGCCGATGTCGAGCACGACCGGCGATTCGAGAAGAGGCGTCGCATCGACAGGCGAACTCATGGGCGGTGCCGCGCCCGCCTGCACCTCGAGCGTCATGACTTCGGCATCGGCGGCCCGGGCGGCCGCGCGGGCGGTCGCGATATCGACGGGCACGAACCGCACCTTGTCGCCGGCCTTCAACTGGCCGATTTGCCACAGGTCCGCTTCGATGATCGTGACCGGGCACACGAAGCCGCCGAGACTGGGGCCATCGGGGCCAAGAATCACGGGCATGTCACCGGTGAAATCGATCGCCCCCACGGCATAGGGATTGTCGTGAATGTTCGACGGATGCAATCCTGCTTCGCCTCCGTCCTCCCGTGTCCATTCGGGCTTCGGACCGATCAGGCGCACGCCGGTGCGGCTCGAATTGAAATGGATTTCCCATTCGGTCGCGAGAAAGCGTTCGATGTAGGCCGCGCTGAAGTACTCGGGCGCGCCATGCGGACCATATATCACGCGCAGCGCGCGCACTTCGCGCAGCGCCGGGGTGAGCGGCGCAGGCAAGCGCGCGCCGGCGGTGCGATCGACCAGCGGATGAAGATGCAGCACGTCGCCGGCACACAACGCGCGGCCGCCGTGCCCGCCGAACTGGCCGAGCGTAAAGGTGCTGGCACTGCCGAGATACTGTGCGACATCGAGCCCGCCCCGCAAGCACAGATAGGCGCGCGCGCCGGCGCCGCGGATCGTGCCGAGCGTGAGCGTGGCGCCGGCCGCGATAAAGCAAGCCGTGTTCATCGGCTGCGCGACGCCGTCGATCGCCACCGGAAGCGTCGCGCCCGTCACGGCCACCACCGCGTCCGTGTTGAATCGGAGCGTCGGACCGCTCATCGTGATTTCGAGCGCCGCAGCGTTCGCGTCGTTGCCGAGCAGCCGGTTGCCGAGACGCAACGCGCGGTTGTCCATCGGCCCCGACGGCGGAATGCCCACCGCCCAATAGCCGAGCCGCCCGGGATAGTCCTGCGCCGTCGTCTGCGTGCCGCCGCCGAGCACTTCGACGGTAGTGGCCTGATAGCGGAGACCTTCCAGACAGCGCGTCCAGGGTTCGCCGCTCGCGAACGGGGTGTCCTCGAGAATCTGCCGCAGGTAGTCGCGATTCGTTTCCACGCCATAAAGCCGCGTGGCGTGCAAGGCCTCGCCGAGCGCATGCCGTGCCGCGTCGCGCGTCGGCGACCACGCAATCAGCTTCGCCAGCATCGGGTCGAAGTAAGGCGGCACCTCGCAGCCCGCTTCGATCCAGGTATCGATACGCAGGGCGCGGCCATCGGCGGCGGGAAAGGCAACGTCGGTCAAAAGGCCCGGACTCGGCTTGAAGTCGCGGCCCGGATCCTCCGCGTAAAGCCGTGCCTGGATCGCGTGTCCGCTTGGCCGCAATTCGCTCACGAGGCGCTCGAGCGGCGCCAGCGTGCCGGCCGCGAGCTCGATCATCCAGCGCACCAGATCGACACCCCACACCTGCTCCGTCACGCCATGCTCGACCTGCAAACGCGTGTTCACCTCGAGGAAGTAAAAGCGCTCGGCGAGGCTGTCGTACACGAACTCGACCGTTCCCGCCGAGCGGTAGCCGACCGCCTTCGCAAGCCGGATCGCCGCGGTGCAGAGTGCATCGGCCATGCCGTCGGGCAGGTTCGGCGCGGGGGTTTCCTCGAGCACTTTCTGATTGCGCCGCTGCACCGAGCAATCGCGCACGCCGAGTGCGATCGCCTCGCCATTGCCGTCGCCGAAAATCTGCACTTCCAAATGACGCGCGCGCTCGATGTACTTTTCGAGGAACACGCCGGCGTCGCTGAAGTTGTTCTGGCCGAGCCGTTTCACCGCGTCGAATTGCAATGTGAGCTCGTCGGCCGACCGGCACACGCGCATGCCGATGCCCCCGCCGCCCGCGGTGCTCTTGAGCATCACCGGATAGCCGATGCGCTGAGCCGCATCCAGGGCCTCAACGATATCCGCAAGCAGCCCCGTGCCTTCGAGCATCGGCACGCCCTCTTCGGCGGCGATGGCGCGCGCGGTGTGCTTGAGGCCGAACGCGCGCAAGTGCTCGGGCGAAGGTCCGATGAATGCGATGCCCGCCGTTTCGCACGCTTGCGCGAACGCGGCGTTCTCCGACAAGAAGCCGTAGCCTGGATGAATCGCCTGCACCCCCTCGGCGCGCGCGATGTCGAGCAGCTTGTCTACATCGAGATAGGTGGCGGCCGCGGGGCCTTTGCCGAGGCTCTTCGCCACGGAGGCTTGCGTGACATGCCGACTCGCGCGGTCGGCCTCGCTATAGACGGCGACACCCGCTACGTCGAGCTCGCGCAGCGTACGCAGAATGCGGCACGCGATCGCGCCGCGATTGGCAATGAGGACTTTCTCGAACATGGAGAACGTGTATGGCATGGGCGGGCCGTCCCGCCACGTGGGCATGCACGCCGTGGTCGTCCACGGCATGTCGGCGAATCGTCGGGTCTTGGAGCGCTCAGTGTTCGGCGTGCGTGCGCGGCTTGGTGCCGTCGCGGTCGCGCAATACGGCCGAAGCGGTCGAAGCGTTCAGTCCCATATCAACAGCTCCGCCGGCGTCGGGTTATAGGCGTTGCAGGGGTTGTTCAGCTGCGGGCAATTCGAGATCAGCACGATCACATCCATCTCGGCGCGCATTTCAACGTATTTGCCGGGCGCCGAAATACCGTCTTCGAACGTGAGGCCGCCTTCTGCCGTCACCGGCACGTTCATGAAAAAGTTCACGTTCGCATTGATGTCGCCCTTCGACAAACGGCCATCGTGCGCGCATGCGCGCAGGAAGTTGTCGCGGCAGCTGTGCATGTAGCGCTTTTCGAGCGCATAGCGCACGGTGTTGCTCTCCTGCGCGCACGCGCCGCCCAGCGTGTCGTGACGCCCGCACGTATCGGCGACGATCGTGAGCATGGGATTGCCGAGGTTCGAATACAACACGGTGCCAGTCGTCAGGTACAGGCTCCGCTGACGCCGCAGCGTGCGTTGCGCGTCGTAGCGTTCGCGGGGGTCGGCCAAGCTGAAAAAAAGCGTATCGACGGCCTGATTGCCTTCAAGGTCGTGAATGCGCAGCGTCTGGCCCGCCTTCACTTCCTTGAGCCACGGCTCGCCCGCCGCCAGCGTCTCGCGATACATCGCATCCGCGGGGTTTTTCGTGCTTTCGATGAGCCTCGATGTCGGAGACGTCGTCGTTATCGTCGTTGTCATATTTCGTACTCCTATCGACTCTCAAAGGAAAAACCGCTCGGTGTTGATGAAGCCGCGCACGTTCTCGTCGCACGAGGTCCGGCAGATTTCGGCCACCTGCGCATCGGCGGCGCTCAACGTCAGCTTGACCGGCTTCGGTGCGTACTCCGGGCGCGGATCGAGCGGATGCTGAATCGCCGTGAGCACAACGAGCGTGTTCATCGGCGCATACAGTTCGATGTAGTCGCCCGCCTGCGAATTGCCGGGCACGAAGCTGAGCGCGCCCGCATCGGTCACGTCGACTCGGCTGAAGAGGTTCAGCGTCATCAACAGATCGGCGAGGCCGAGCCCCCACTTCCCCAGCTCGACGAGCAGGTTGTCCGTGCCGTTGCGGAAGAACGCGTTGCGCAGCTCCTGATAGCGGCCGACGCCGTATTTCTCGCGCACTTCATCCGCGTTCGTGACGCCGCCGAGCGTATCGTGCCAACCGCAAGTGTCCGCGACGATCGCCGCGAGCACGCGGCCCATGTCGGAGTAAAGGCAATGTCCCGTGGTGAGCTTGGCGGTGTGCTGGCACTTGAGCGTGTCGGGCAGGTTGAGGCGTTCGCTTTTCTCCGTCGCGTTGATGAGCATCATGCTGACGTTGGCGCCGCCTCGCAGATCGGTGATGCGCAGCACTTGCCCGCGCTTGAGGATCAGCGATGCATGGCCACCGCCCGGCACGGTTTCCTCGAGTAAAGCGGATCGATCTTCAGTCATGTCATTCATGGGGGATGTCCTGTTCATGCGCGCAGCACGGCTCACGCGGCAACCGTCGGCGGCTGCGCGATGCGCACCTCGCGCAGCGCCTCGCCGTCGCCGCCGTGCTCGAGCGGAATGTTGTACGTGATGCGCGCGCCGTAAGCGTGGGGCGCTTGGGGGTCCACGCGCACCTTGTCGAATACGAGCACGCGGCTGCCGAGCGCGAAGCCTTCCTTCAGATCGTGTGTCACCATGAAGATCGTCAGTCCGGTTTCGCGCCACAGCTTGATAAGCAGTGCGTGCATGTCCTTGCGAATACCGGGATCGAGCGCGCCGAACGGTTCGTCGAGCAGTAGCACGCGCGGCTTCATCACCAGCGCCTGCGCAATCGCGAGCCGCTGCTGCATGCCGCCGGACAACTGATGCGGATATTTGTCGAGCGCAGCGCCCAACCCCACGCGCTCGAGCATCGCGACGGCTTCGTCGCGAGCCGCGCGGCGGCGCGCACCGAAAAGACGCCCGGTGAACTTCGCTTGCGGCAACTCGAGCCCGAGCAGCACGTTGCGCATGACGCTCAAGTGCTCGAAGACCGAATAGCGCTGAAACACGACGCCGCGGTGCGCATCGGGTTCCGCGGGCAATGGCTCGCCGTCGAGCAGGATCTGCCCGCGCGTGGCGCGTTCCTGGCCGAGCAGCAAGCGCAGGAATGTCGACTTGCCGCAGCCCGATGCGCCCAACATCGAACAGAACTCGCCCTGCTTGACCGTGAGGTTGAGCCGCTCCAGCACGACTTGCTCGCCGTACTCCTTCCAGACGTTGCGCACCTCGATCATCGCGCGCCTCCGCCATACCAGGGGAACACGCGCTTCGTCACGCGTCTCAACGCTTCGTCCGTCAACCATGCGAGCAGCGTGATCCACATGACGTAAGGCAGGATCACGTCCATGGCGAGATAGCGGCGCATGAGAAAGATGCGGTAGCCGAGCCCGTCCGTCGACGCGATCGCTTCCGCGGCGATGAGAAAGAGCCACGCGGAACCCAGCGAGAGACGCAACGCCACAAGCAGGCGTGGCACCAGCTGCGGCACGATCACACGCAGCATCAACGTCCAGCTCGTCGCGCCGAGCGTTTGCGCCTTCACCCAAAGCTCATCCGGAATTTCGCGGGCCCGTTGCTGAAGATCGCGAATCATCATGGGTGTGATGCCGACGATGATCAGCACGACCTTCGACAGCTCATCGAGCCCGAACACGATGAACAGAATGGGCAGCACCGCGAGCGGCGGAACCATCGATATCACGGCGATGAACGGCGAGAGCGTCGCCGCGGCGAGCGGAATGCTGCCCGTCACGATACCCGCGACGAGCGCAAGCACCGCGCTCACCGCGAGCCCGATGCCGAGCCGCCGCAGGCTCGACGCCGTATCGACCCACAGAAGATATTCGCCGGTGCGCTTATCCTCCGTCAGCGCGAACTCCTTCACCGCGTCGCGCATTTGCGCGGCGCTCGGCAGCAGCTTGTCCTCGGGGTTGGCTGCGAGGCGAAGCGACGAGCCGGTGAAATAGACCGTGACCAGCACGATGAAGGGTAACAACAGCAGCATCAAGGCGCCGCTTCGGCTCGGGTGTCGATTGATCAGTCGCATGACGTGCGCTCTCGTAATACTGGATGTGAATCGCCAGCGTGTTGTCAGAGCTTGCCGTCGGCAGCCATGCGCACGTATGTCGGATCGAAACGCAGCTTCACATTCGCCTTGCTGCCGACGATCACGCCCTTGTCGAAGGCCATGCCCACCGCGTTTGCGTCACGCGCGCCCTGACCGAGCAGACCGTGATCGAACGAGAACTTCGCCACGCGTGCCATGGTCTTCGGCAGGCCAGCGCTGGTAGCGAAATCGAGCGCGGACTTCGGCGTGGCGAAGAGCGCCGTCGTGGAAAGCTGGCCTTTGAAGCCGGCGAGGTCCGTACCCGAAGCCTTGGCCATCGACGTCAAAGCGGCGGTACCGGCGGCGTTGTCCGCCTTCATCAGCGCGACCATTTCGAACCATGCGCCGGTGAGCGCCTTGCCGAGCGCGGGGTTCTCCTGGAGCGTCTTCGTGTTCACGACCATCATGTCCATGATTTCGCCGGGAATCTTGCTCGAATCGAAGACTTCGGTAACGCCGGGCTTCGCCTTCAGGTCGGCGAGCATCGGGTTCCAGGTCACGGCCTCTTTGACGACGGGCGTGGCAAACGCGCCGGAGATGTCGGCGTCCGACGTGTTGACGACCTTGATGTCACGCTCGCTCAAGCTGGCCGACTCCAGCGCGCGCGCAAGCAGGTAGTGCGACACGGAGAACTGCACGAGATTGATCGGCTGGCCCTTGAGGTCGGCGAGCTTCTTGCCGCCGCCCTTGATGAGCACGCCGTCGTTGCCGTTCGAGTAGTCGCTGATGATGAGCGCGGTGGAATCGACGCCGCCCGACGCGGGGATCGTGAGCGCGTCCATGTTCGTCATCGCGCAGCCGTCGAACTTGCCGGCCGTGTATTGATTGATCGATTCGACGTAGTCGTTGAGCTGCACGACGTCGACATTGATGCCGTACTTTTTCGCCCACTTCGAGACGATGCCTTGGGTCTTGGCCTCGCCCCACGGCATCCAGCCGGCGTAGATGGTCCAGCAGACCTTGAAGTCGGTGCGCCCGGCCGCTAACGAAGGCGTGGCGGCGAGAAGAAAGAAAGCGGAGAGAACGGTAACGGCAGCGGCGAATAGACGGGGCGTGCGCATGAGTTTGACCTCGCTGGGACGGTTAACGACGAAAGGGAGCGGCGCGACGCATCGCGTTCTCTCCCGGGCTTTTATCCCGCCGTGTAACCTCGCCTGAGGTCGACAACTCTCGGACCAGCGTTTGCCTCGCCGTATGAAAGCTACGCGAAGCAAACCGGAACCCTAGTCGTCCATTGCAAATTGTGACTGCTCAACCGGATGCTGCGCCGGCTCCTCGGATGGTGTGAAAAGCTAGAACCGTGCCAGGCGTTGATCGCCCGAGACACCGTGAGCCCTGCGGCCCCGTCCGCCCCGAATCGAGGCATCGACGCAACGAAGCGGCGCCATTGCGCTCGCGAATGGTGCACACGGTGCGCCGCACGTTTGTGGCTCGATCCCTCAAAAAAGCGAATATACTGTTTATACCGTTTTCAATTACGAGGATCCGATGAGCACACCTACCACCAAAAAGCCCGTCAAGAAGGCACAAATCGAAGCCACACCCGAAGTCAACCCTGCTACCGAGCGCACGACGGCTGACACACCCGCGTCGCCTCGCAAAGCGAAGCCCGCGCGCAAGAACGGCCACGCTGCGGCCGAGCCGAGCGCGGCCCGGCCGGCCACCAACGGAACGGTCGAGGGCAAGACGAAACGCGCACGGAAGGAGAAAGTGATTCGCGACAGCTTTACGATGCCGAAGTCCGACTACGAGAAGATCGCGGTACTCAAGCAAAAGTGCCTTGAAGCCGGCGTGCCGGTGAAAAAGAGCGAACTGCTGCGCGCGGGCCTCACGCTTCTGG
>DASZGN010000102.1:0-17055 GCA_035938775.1 Trinickia sp. | reverse complement strand
ATTGTCGATGCGCCCATGAGCGGCGCTTGCCCCGCGCTCGTGGAGCATGGAGCGATGAGCAAAAAATGAGCAATGACCGGCAGACGAAGCGCAACGAAGCGCTGCGCCCCTCGTCCCGATGCCGGACCCTGCTTCGATCTTATCAAAATTCGGCGGCGCTACTGCTACTGTGCCGGGCCACCGTTAAATGCCGTGGTGCGCCCGGCGAGTGCGGCGACGACCACCACGAGCTCGAGCGGATCGACCGGTTTCGCCACGTGCGTCTGATAGCCGGCGAGCAGCGCACGGCGCCTGTCCTCGCTGCGCGCAAAGGCGCTCAAAGCGGCGGCCGGTGTCGTGCGGCCGCGCTGCGCCTCGAACGCGCGCAGGCGCCGGATGAATTCGTAGCCGTCGACGTCCGGCATGCCGATATCGCTCACGATCACGTCGGGCGGCTCGGCCATGCAGGCGTCAAGCGCGTCCGAGGCATTGTCGAACGCCAACGTCGTCGCGCCGCGCTCTTGCAGTACTCGCTCGACGAGTTCGCGCGCATCGGGCTCGTCCTCGACGACAAGCACGCGCAAGCCCGCAAGCGCCGGCGATGTATCGAGCGCAAGCGGCTCGCCGCTGCGCTCTTTCGCGCGCTCCGGAAACGAGGTCGGCAGCGTGACGATGAACGTGGCGCCGCGCCCCGGACCGTCGCTCTTCGCCACGATGCGCCCGCCTTGCATCTCGACGAGCTGCCGCGCGATCGACAAGCCAAGCCCCAAGCCGCCGTGCCGGCGCGCGATGCCGGCATCTTCCTGGCAAAACCGCTCGAACACGTGCGGCAGGAACTCGGGCGAGATGCCCTGCCCGTTATCGGCGACGACGAGCTCCACCTCGCGCTCGATATCGTCGCGCGATAGCCTCACTTCGATGCGCCCGCCCTTGCCCGTGAACTTGACCGCGTTCGAAACCAGGTTGCAGACGATCTGCTGCAAGCGCGCGGGATCGGCCAGGATCGTGCCGCACGGTTCGAGCATCGGGACGATGCGAATCTCCTTGGCTTCGGCCGCGGGCGAGCTCGAGCAAACGACGTACTCGACGATGTCGACCGGATCGATGTGCTCGAGGTCGAGCCGCAGCTTGCCGCTCAGCATGCGCGAGAAGTCGAGCAGATCGTCGACCATGCGCGCCTGCGCCCGCGCGTTGCGATCGATGACCTCGAGCCCCTTGCGCAACGACTCCGACACGCTCGCATCGCGCAGCAGGCACTGCGTCCAGCCGACGATCGCATTGAGCGGCGTGCGCAGCTCATGCGAGAGCGTCGCCACGAATTCGTCCTTCATGCGCGAGGCCCGCTCGGCTTGCCCGCGTGCCTCGCGCTCGGCGGCAAGCAGCGCCTCGCGCTCTTCGGCAAGCGCGCGAAAATGCGCCTCGCGCTCGTGCGAGCGCTGCGCTTCGGCAAGCTTGCGCTCGACGCGCAGCTCACGCAGCACGCGCTCGATGGCTGCCGGCAGATAGTCGACATAGCCTTTGCTTTTCGGCACGATGTCGGCCACGCCGGAGCGCATCGCCTCGAAGACGCGCGCCTCGTCGGTATAGCCCGTGCAGAGAATGGCCGGCAGCTCGAGCCCGGTTGCGCGCAGCGCGCGCAGGAAGTCGAGCCCCGTTTCGTGGCCGCCGAGCACGTAGTCGACGACGATCACGTCGGGCCGCGCGGCCGCAATCGCTTTGCGCGCCTCATCCGCGCCCGATGCGGTGCTCACGCGGTAGCCCGCGCGCGCGAGCGAACGGGACGCGAGGCGCAAGATGCCTTCGTCGTTGTCGACCAGGAGCGTATGGACACTCATCGCACGCCAGCCGGCAGCTTGACCACTTGAAGGAAGAAACCGAGCCGGCGCACGGCTTCGATGAACGCGTCGTACTCCACGGGCTTCGTGACATACACATTGCAGCCGAGCTCATAGCAGCGTTCGATTTCGCGCGGATCGTCGGTCGTCGTGAGCACGATGACGGGCAGCCACGCCGTGCGCTTGTCGGCCTTCAGGCGGCGCAACACTTCGCATCCGTCGATGCGCGGCATCTTCAGATCGAGCAGGACGACGCACGGCGACGCGCCTGCGCCCTGATACGTCGCCCCATCGCCGAAGAAGTAGTCGAGCGCCTGCTGGCCGTCGGCCAGACGCTTGAAACTGTTCGTCAGGCCCGCGCGACGCAGGTTGCGCTCGATCAGCGTCGCATGGCCGTCGTCGTCCTCGATCAGAATGATGCCGACCGACTGCGCCGCCGCATGTCCCATTGTCGTATGCATCGTGCTCGTTCCTTTATTGTTCAGGCGGCGACCTGCGCGGTCGCCTCCGGCAGCGAAAAATAGAAAGTGGTCCCGATGCCCTCCGTGGATTCCGCCCAAACGCGTCCGCCGTGGCGCTCCACCATGCGGCGCACGAGCGCGAGCCCGATCCCCTCGCCCGCCGCGACGTTGCCGTGCAGACGCTGAAACGCGTTGAAAAGGCGCGGCATCGCCGCAGCGGGAATGCCGAGCCCGTTGTCCTTCACGTAAAAAATGCGCAACGTATGCACATCCGGCGCCGACATCGCGCCGATCTCGACACGCCCGGGCCGCTCCGGATTGAGGTAGTTGAGCGCATTGCCGATCAGGTTCGCGAAGATCTGCTCGAGCGCGGTCGGGTCGCCCCAGACGAGCGGCAACTCGCGTACGACGATATCAGCGCCGCGGCTGCGAATCGACGCCTGCATCGCATCGAGCACGCGTTGCACCACCGAGCCGACATCGACCTCCTGGCGCCGGTACTCGACACGCCCGACGCGCGAGAGCCGCAGCAGCGAATCGATGATATGCGCGGCGCGCATCACCGCGCTTTGCAAAAAGCGTAGCGATTCGACGATGTCCTCGTCGATCAGCCGCTCCACGCGCTCGTGCTCCGTCGGCCCGAGCGACGAGGCGCGCACCAGCGCGCGCAGATCCTCGCACGCGTGCGTGAGTTCCTTCGAAAATCCTTGCAGGTTGACGAGCGGCGCGCGCAGATCGTGCGACACCGTGTAGATGAACATTTCGTTTTCCTGCGTCTGCTGATGCAGCGTTTCGTTCGTGCAGGCGAGCTCGTTGGCGCGGCGGGCAAGATCGCTTTGAAAACGCGCCCGCACGCGCTCGGATTCGAGCAGTTGCCGGCTGGTGCCATGCAGCATCCGGTCGAGACGCGCGATCTCGTCGTCGCCCGCGGAGGGCGGCCCGAGGGGCTTGCTCTCGGCCAAGCGCAGCGCGTTTTCCGACAAGCGCTCAAGACGCCCGCGCAGCCCACGCGTACAAAGGAAGACGGCCAGCGCCGTCATCAGCAGCGAGCCGATCACGGCGGCATCCGTCAGCCACTCCTGCTGCGCGAGCGCGGCTGCGGCCTGCTCCGTGCGCTGCGCGTCCATGCCCCGCTCATCGATCTGAAACGCGGCAACCTGAGCGCGGAACCGGTCAATCACATCGTTGCCCGCCTGGTCGCGGAAATGTTGGAGCACGTCCTCGCGGCGGCCATTGCGGAGCAGGTCCTGCACGCGGTCGTGCCATTGGCGATACGCCTGCACGGTCTGGCGGATCTGCGCGGCACGCTCCACCTGCTGCGGCCTGTCGGCGACGAGGTCGACCAGCTTGTCGATGTCGCGGTCGACGTCGATCCAGAGCGTGGCTCGCGTCGACGCACCCCGGTCGTTGCGCAGCACCGCGCCGCGCGTGCGCACGGCCTCCATCAGCACCGGCTCGAGGATGCTGCTCGTCTGGCGCAGCACGTCCTTGCTATGGAGCGCCCACTGCTCGGCCTGCTCGGCATCGTCCTGCGCTTTCACGAGCCCCGACAGCAAGGCAAGCTCGACGAGCGTCGGAATCGCCATCAGCAATAGACCTTTGGTCGTGAGTCTCATGCGCGATCTGAAAGGTTCGAGAACGGGCCGGTCGCACGCCGGCATTGAAAGCATTATGTCGGCGTTTCCGAGAATGACAAAGCGCGTTCTAGTTCCTGAGGCGATATCCCGTTTTGAATATCCACGCGACGATGGCGGTGAAAATCGCCAGGAACACGATCGTCATCGCGAGGCTCACGCCGACATGCACGTCGGCGGTGTCGTAAAAGCTCCAGCGAAAGCCGCTGACCAAATAGACCACGGGATTGGCGAGCGCAATCGTGCGCCAGACGGGCGGCAGGATGCTGATCGAATAGAAGCTGCCGCCGAGAAAGGTGAGCGGCGTGACGATCAGAAGCGGGACCACCTGCAGTTTTTCGAAACCATCGGCCCAAATGCCGATGACGAAGCCGAAAAGGCTGAACGTAACTGCGGTGAGCACGAGGAAAAGCAGCATCCATGCCGGGTGCGCGATCCGCACCGGCACGAACAGCGCGGCGGTGGCCATGATGATGAGCCCGAGCAGGATCGATTTGGTCGCTGCCGCGCCGACGAAGCTCACCACAAGCTCCACGTACGACACCGGCGCCGACAACAGCTCGTAGATCGTGCCCGTGAATTTCGGAAAGTAGATTGCAAACGACGCGTTCGAGACGCTTTGCGTGAGCAGCGTCAGCATGATGAGCCCGGGTACGATGAATGCCCCATAGCTCACGCCGTCGATCTCGCGGATGCGCGAACCGATGGCCGCGCCGAACACCACGAAATAGAGCGAAGTGGAAATCACCGGGGAGACGATGCTTTGCATCAATGTGCGCCGGGTGCGCAACATTTCGTAGCGGTATATCGCGCGAATGGCGTAGAAGTTCATGATGTCTCCCGCACGAGGTCGACGAAGATGTCTTCGAGCGAGCTTTGCGATGTCTGCAGATCCTTGAAGCCGATCCGCGCATCCTCGAGATCCTTCAGCAGCTTGACGATGCTCGCGCGCTCGCTTTGGGTGTCGTCGTAGGTGTAGGTGAGCGCGGTGCCGTCCGCCGACAGGTGCAACCCGTAGTCCGAAAGTCGTACCGGCACGCTGGCGAGCGGCGCATCGAGTTGCAGCGTCAACTGCTTCTTGCCCAGTTTACGCAGCAACTGCGCCTTTTCCTCGACGAGTATGATCTCGCCCCTGTTGATGACGCCGATGCGGTCGGCCATCTCCTCGGCTTCGTCGATATAGTGCGTCGTGAGGACGATCGTCACGCCGCTTTCCTTGAGCTCGCGCACGAGCTGCCACATGTCGCGCCGCAGCTCGACGTCGACGCCGGCCGTCGGCTCGTCGAGAAAAAGCAGCTTCGGCTCATGCGCGAGCGCCTTCGCAATCAGCACGCGGCGCTTCATGCCGCCCGAGAGCGTCATGAGCTGGCTGTCCTTTTTCTGCCACAGCGAGAGCGCGCGCAGCACCTTCTCGAGGTAGGCGGAATCGGGCTTCTTGCCGAACAGGCCCCGGCTGAACGAGACGGTCGCCCAGACGGTCTCGAACGCGTTCGTCGTGAGCTCCTGCGGCACGAGCCCGATCATCGCGCGAGCGCGCCGGTAGTCGGCCACGATGTCGTGGCCGTCGACGAGCACACGCCCCTCGGTTGGCGTGACGATCCCGCAGACGGCGCCGATCAGCGTGGTCTTGCCGGCACCGTTCGGCCCGAGCAGCGCGAAGATCTCCCCGCGGCCAATCTCCAGATTGACCCGCCTGAGCGCTTGGAAGCCCGTGGCATAAGTCTTGGAAAGTTGGCTGATGGTGAGGATCGGTCGCATGATCCGCGACGATAGCAGAACCGGGCACACGCCGCCGCAAGAGCATGCGCTCAAGGCAAACGCGCAAAAAAATGGCGCCACGAAACCGTGGCGCCATGAAGAAGTTCTAGCCATTCCGAGGGCCGTGCTAGAACCTGAGAGACGGTATTCCGAAAGCGATGCGAAAGCACTGCCGAGCCGCGCCCGTAACCCGCTTTTGAGCCTCGTTTCGAAATATGGTTCCATTTTTTACGTTTCCGTTGACCAAGTCAAGATAAATGTTGCCGAATTCCTGACAGGTACCAGAAACAAGGAAACGGTTCCAGACACAGAACATCGGCATTTTTTTCTGCATTAATTTAGGGGGATGCGCAAAGGACCGAACGCATCGCGCCCACTTTGAAATAAAGTTTCAAAACCATGACAACCAAGATCGTGCCGACCACCACACGCAAGCTGGGCATTGCCCAAACAACCAGAGAAAAAGAGGGCACCGGCGATGAAGTCAACGCACTCGCCCGCGGCCTGACCGTGCTGCGCCGCATCGCCGCGGCGGACGCCCCGGTCAGCAATCGGGAGCTGGCCGAGCTCACCGGCATTCCGAAGCCGACCGTCTCGCGCATCACCGCGACACTCGTGGGCGCGGGCTTTCTCTTTCAATTGCCCGATAGCGAGCGGTTCGTGCTGACCGCTTCCGTGCTCGAGATGAGCAGCGGGTTCTTACGCAACTTCGACATTCGCGCCCGCGCACGGCCGTTCCTCAACGAGCTCGCCGAGCGCACCTCCCTATCCGTGCATCTCGCCGTGCGCGACCGGCTCGACATGGTCGTCATCGACGCGATCAAGCCGCGCTCGGCGGTTCTCATTTCGCGTCTGGAGGTAGGCTCGCGCATGGACCTGACGCGCACGGCGGTCGGCCGCGCCTACATCGCGGTGCTCGCCGATGCGGATCGCGCGGCGTTGATGACGAGTTTGCAGACGGCCTCGGGCGACGCGTGGCCCTACGTTTCTGCCCGGCTCGTCGGCTCGCTCGACGAGACGCGCGCGAATGGCTTCGCGATTTCGATCGGCGAATGGTACGAAGGGCTGAACGCGATCGCGGCGGGCTTCGTCGGGCCGTCGGGGGAGCGATACGCGGTCAACTGCGGCGGCGCGGCCCATTTGTGCCCGCGCGAATGGCTGATCGAGCATGCCGCGCCCGCGCTCATCGCCTGCATCGAAAAGACCGTGCACGAGATCGGCGGCGCGCCGCGGCTGCGGCTCGACGATTAGGCTCGTCCCGGTTTGATGGCGCCCGGTCGCGCAACAAGATTAATGTAAAGTGCATGCCGCGGCCGTCGCCCGGGGCGGACCACTCGCCGAAGGCAGACGCGCGAAGCGCGCGCGGGGTGCGGGCGCGGCCCGCGCCGATGTAACGCCCGTAACCCGGTGAAAGATACCTGACTGGACTGGGTGGGACGGGGCGACGTAGCATCATGCATCGACGTCGGCAGCCGCTTTTGCCGGCTTCGCGCGCAATGCGCACCGGCATCGCAAATCGCCGCGCCTCGCCTCGCACCCCGCGCATCCGCCAGAGCGCGACCCTCGCCGTCCGGCATCCGGCACGCGCACCGAACGACTATCGAACTGCTCTTTTTGCACTTCGCTCCACGTACAAGACTGATGGCCGAACAAGAACACCCCACCGACGAATCGCAGCAAACCCGCGCGCCGGCGACGAAGACGCCCCACGTTCACGCCCCCGCCATCGCCCGCGACACGCGGCGGCCGCGCGGCAGGCTCGCGCTGATTGCCGCTCTTTTCGTCGTCGCGGCGCTCGCCGTCTGGTGGCATCCGTGGAGCCGTCCGGGCCCGGCAGGCGCCGGACCGGGCACCACGGCAAGCGCCCCGCGCGCGGGCCGCGGCCCCGCGAATCAGCCGCAGCCCGTGCATGTGGCAACCGCCGCGCTCGGCGACGTGCCGATCGTGATCACCGCGCTCGGCACCGTGACGCCCCTAGCCACCGTCACGGTGAGGACGCAGCTTGCCGGCATTTTGCAAAGCGTCGCGTTCCAGGAGGGCCAGATGGTCAAGGAAGGCGACGTGCTGGCCCAGATCGACCCCCGGCCCTATCAGAACTCGCTCGAAAACGCTCAGGGCGCGCTCGCCAAGGACATGGCGCTCTTGCAAACGGCACGCGTCGACCTGAAGCGGTACCAGACACTGCTCGCGCAGGATTCGATCGCGAGCCAGCAAGTCGACACGCAGGCGTCGCTCGTGAAGCAATACGAAGGACAGGTGAAGTCCGACCAGGCGAGCATCGAAACCTTCAAGCTCGATCTCGTCTATGCGCGCATCACGGCGCCCGTCTCGGGCCGCGTCGGCCTGCGGCAGGTGGATGCAGGCAACTACGTGACGCCGTCGGACGCGAACGGCATCGTCGTCATCACGCAGTTGCAGCCGATCAGCGTCATCTTCACGACCTCGGAGGACAATCTGCCCGCGATCGCGAAGCAGATGCATGCGGGCGCGAAGCTCTCGACCATGGCCTACGACCGCAACAACACGACGTCGCTCGAAACCGGCTGGCTCGAGACTGTCGACAATCAGATCGATACGTCAACGGGCACCGTGAAGCTGCGCGCCCTCTTCCCGAACACGGAGCAGATGCTGTTCCCGAACCAGTTCGTCAACGCGCGGCTTTTGCTCGACACCCTGCACGGCGCCGTGATCGTGCCAAGCTCGGCCGTGCTCAACGGCTCGGCGGGGCCGTTCGTCTATGCCGTGAAGCCGGACAACACCGTGGCGGTGCGGCAGGTCAAGGTCGGGCCGGTCGATGGCGAGCGCACGAGCATCGTGTCGGGGCTTGCGGCCGGCGAGCGGGTCGTGATCGACGGCTCCGATCGCCTGCGCGATGGCGCGAAGATCTCGATTCCCGCGGATGAGCCGCGTGCCGGGTCGGGCGCGCATGGCGCGTCGGGCACGCACGCCGGGCACCGCAAGCAAGGCGCGCAAGTCACTCAATAAGCCACGGTAATTCGCATGAACCCGTCCCGCGCTTTCATTCTGCGTCCCGTCGGCACGGCCTTGCTGATGGCGGCGATCCTGCTTGTCGGGCTCGTCGCGCTGCGCTTTTTGCCGATCTCCGCGCTGCCCGAAGTCGACTATCCGACCATCCAGGTCCAGACGTTCTATCCCGGCGCGAGCCCCGAGGTGATGACCTCGTCGGTGACCGCGCCGCTCGAGCGGCAATTCGGGCAGATGCCGTCGCTCAATCAGATGTCCTCGCAAAGCTCGGCGGGCTCGTCGGTCATCACGCTGCAATTCAGCCTCGACCTGCCGCTCGACATCGCCGAGCAGGAAGTGCAGGCCGCGATCAACGCGGCCGGCAACCTGCTGCCCGCCGATCTGCCCGCGCCGCCGATCTATGCGAAGGTCAATCCGGCCGACGCGCCGATCCTCTCGATCGCCATCACGTCGAAGACGATGCCGCTCACCGACGTGCAGGATCTCGCCGACACGCGGCTCGCACAGAAGATCTCGCAGGTGGCGGGCGTCGGTCTCGTGGGCGTCGCCGGCGGGCAGCGCCCCGCCGTGCGCATCCAGGCCAATCCGCTCGCGCTCGCCTCCTACGGCCTCAATCTCGACGACCTGCGCACCACGATCGCGAACCTGAACGTCAACACGCCGAAGGGCAACTTCGACGGCCCCACGCGCAACTACACGATCGACGCGAACGACCAGCTGACCGACGCAAGCGCCTATCAAAGCGCCATCGTCGCGTACAAGAACGGCCGGCCCGTGATGCTCACCGACGTCGCCAGGATCGTCGACAGCGCCGAGAACACGAAGCTCGGCGCCTGGGTCGGCACGCCGCAGGGCGTGACGCCCGCCATTCTCCTGAACGTGCAGCGCCAGCCCGGCGCGAACGTGATCCAGGTCGTCGACAGCGTGAAGGCGCTCTTGCCGCAACTGCAAGCGGCGCTGCCGGCTTCGCTCGACGTGTCCGTCGTCACCGACCGCACGACGACGATCCGCGCCTCGGTGCGCGACGTGCAGTTCGAGCTGGCGATGTCGGTGGTGCTCGTCGTGCTCGTGATGTACCTCTTTCTTGCCAACGTCTACGCGACGATCATTCCGAGCTTGTCCGTGCCGCTTTCGCTCGTCGGCACGCTCGCCGTGATGTACCTGTGCGGCTTCTCCCTCGACAATCTCTCGCTGATGGCGCTCACGATCGCCACCGGTTTCGTCGTCGACGATGCGATCGTGATGATCGAGAACATCGCGCGCTACGTCGAGGAAGGCGACACCCCGCTCGAGGCGGCGCTAAAGGGCTCCCGGCAGATCGGCTTCACGATCATTTCGCTCACGGTGTCGCTGATCGCCGTGCTGATTCCGCTGCTGTTCATGGGCGATGTGGTAGGCCGGCTCTTTCATGAGTTCGCCATCACGCTCGCCGTCACGATCGTGATCTCGGCCGTCGTCTCGCTCACGCTCGTGCCGATGTTGTGCGCGAAGCTGCTGCGCCATACGCCGCCTCGCGAGAGCCATCGCTTCGAGGCGAAGGCGCACGCCGTCATCGATGCGATCATCGCGCGCTACGCGGTCGCGCTCGAATGGGTGCTCGCGCGCGAGCGCGCGACGCTCGTTGTCGCCGTGCTCACGCTCGTGCTGACGGGCGCGCTCTATGTCGTGATTCCGAAGGGCTTTTTCCCCGTGCAGGACACGGGCGTCATCCAGGCGATCACGCAAGCGCCGCAGTCGGCCTCGTACGCTTCGATGGCCGAGCGGCAAGAAGCGCTCGCGCACGCGATCCTGCGCAATCCGAACGTCGAAAGCCTCACCTCGTTCATCGGCGTGGACGGCACGAACATCACGTTAAATAGCGGCCGCATGCTCATCAACTTGAAGCCGCACAGCGCGCGCAGCCAGAGCGCGAGCCAGATCATCCGCGACCTCAATGCCGATGTGGCCGGCGTGCCCGGTGTCTCGCTCTACATGCAGCCCGTGCAGGATCTGACGATCGATTCGACCGTGAGCCCGACGCAATACCAGTTCATGCTCACGGACCCGAACCCCGACGAGTTCGCGAGCTGGGTGCCAAAGCTCGTCGAGCGGCTGAAGGCCACGCCCGAGCTTGTCGATGTCGCCACCGATCTTCAGCAAAACGGCCAGTCCGTCTACATCGAAATCGACCGCGGGAGTGCTGCACGCTTCGGCATCACGCCTGCCACGGTCGACAACGCGCTTTACGACGCGTTCGGACAGCGCATCGTCTCGACGATCTTCACGCAATCGAACCAGTACCGCGTGATCCTCGAGGCCGAGCCGCAGATGCAGCACTACACCGATGCGTTGAAGGGAATCTATCTGCCGTCGTCGACGGCCGCGGGCGGGCAGGTACCGCTCACGGCAATCGCGAAGTTCATCGAGCGCCCCGCGCCGCTCCTCGTCACCCATCTCGGCCAATTCCCGGCGACGACGGTGTCGTTCAACCTCGCGCCGGGCGCCTCGCTCGGCGCGGCCGTGAAGGCGATCGACGAGGCCGAGCGCGCCATCGGCCTGCCCGCCTCGTTCCAGACGCGCTATCAGGGCGCGGCGCTCGCTTTCCAGGCGTCGCTCGCCAATGAGCTGTTCCTGATCCTTGCGGCCATCGTCACGATGTATATCGTGCTCGGCGTGCTGTACGAGAGTTTCATCCATCCGATCACGATCCTCTCGACGCTGCCCTCCGCCGGCGTCGGCGCGCTGCTCGCGCTGATGATCTCGGGACACGACCTCGACATCATCGGCATCATCGGCATCGTGCTGTTGATTGGCATCGTGAAGAAGAACGCGATCATGATGATCGACTTCGCGCTCGAGGCCGAGCGCGAAGAGGGTAAATCGCCGCGCGAGGCGATCTACCAGGCGTGCCTGCTGCGCTTCCGGCCGATCCTCATGACGACGATGGCGGCGCTGCTCGGCGCGCTGCCGCTGATGCTGGGCACAGGCGTCGGCTCCGAGCTGAGGCACCCGCTCGGCATCGCGATCGCCGGGGGCCTCGTCGTGAGCCAGTTGCTCACCCTCTTTACGACCCCCGTCATTTACCTCGGCTTCGATTCGCTCGCACGGCGCTTGCGCACGCGCTTTGGGCTCGGCCCGCAAGCGCGCGCGACAGACTCGGGAGCCTGAAACGCGATGAACCTCTCGCGCCCGTTCATCTCGCGCCCTGTCGCGACGACGCTCATCGCCATCGGCATCGCGCTCGCCGGCGTCTTCGCGTTCGCAAAGCTGCCCGTGGCGCCGCTGCCGCAGGTCGATTTCCCGACCATTTCCGTGCAGGCGCAGTTGCCTGGCGCGAGTCCCGACACCGTCGCGACGAGCGTCGCGAGCCCGCTCGAGCGCCACCTCGGCCAGATCGCCGACGTCACCGAGATGACCTCGCAAAGCTCGGTCGGGCAGACGCGCATCACGCTGCAGTTCGGCCTGAGCCGCAGCATCGACGGCGCGGCGCGCGACGTGCAGGCCGCCATCAACGCGGCGCGCGCCGACCTGCCGGCGAGCCTGCGCAGCAACCCGACGTATCACAAGGTCAACCCGGCCGACGCGCCCATCCTGATTCTTGCGCTCACCTCCGAGACGATGACGGCGGGCCAGCTCTACGATTCGGCCTCGACGGTACTGCAGCAATCGCTCTCGCAAGTCGAGGGCGTGGGCGAAGTGGACGTGAGCGGCTCGGCGAACCCCGCGGTGCGCGTCGAGCTCGAGCCGCAGGCGCTCTTTCACTACGGCATCGGGCTAGAGGACGTGCGCGCCGCGCTCGCCTCGGCAAACGCGAACAGCCCGAAGGGCGCGATCGAATTCGGCGCGCGCCGCGTGCAGATCTACACGAACGATCAGGCGACGAAGGCCGCGCAGTACAAGGATCTCGTCATCGCCTATCGCAACGGCGCGGCGGTGAAGCTTTCCGACGTGGGCGAAGTCGTCGATTCCGTCGAAGACCTGCGCAACCTCGGCTTGATGAACGGCAAGCGCTCGGTGCTCGTCATCCTTTACCGGCAGCCGGGCGCGAACATCGTCAACACCGTCGATCGCGTGATCGGCATGATCCCGCGGCTGAAGGCGTCGCTGCCGGCGGCCATCGACGTGACGCCCGTCGCCGACCGCTCGACGACGATCCGCACGTCGCTCAAGGACACCGAGCGCACGCTCTTGATCGCGGTGACGCTCGTCGTGACGGTCGTGTTCCTGTTCCTGCGCAACTGGCGCGCGACGCTGATTCCGAGCGTGGCCGTGCCGATCTCGATCATCGGCACCTTCGCGGCGATGTACCTGCTCGGCTTTTCGATCGACAACCTCTCGCTGATGGCGCTCATCGTCGCCACCGGCTTTGTCGTGGACGACGCGATCGTCGTGCTCGAGAACATCTCGCGGCATATCGAAGAAGGCGTGCCGCGCATGCGCGCGGCGTACCTCGGCGCGCGCGAAGTCGGCTTCACCGTGCTGTCGATCAGCATCTCGCTCGTGGCCGTGTTCCTGCCAATCCTGCTGATGGGCGGCATCATCGGACGGCTCTTTCGCGAATTCGCGCTGACGCTGTCGCTCGCGATCGGCGTTTCGCTCTTCGTCTCGCTGACGGTGACGCCGATGATGTGCTCGCGCCTCTTGCGCGAGGCCGCGGCGAAAGAAGAGCAACGCCGTTTCGCGCGCTGGCTCGAGCGCGGCCTCGAACGGCTGCAGCAAGGCTATGCGCGCACGCTCGGCTGGGCGCTCACGCATCCGCTTCTCGTCGTGCTGACGCTCGTCGCGACGATCGGGCTTAACGGGTATCTGTACGTCATCGTGCCGAAGGGGTTCTTTCCGCAGCAGGACACAGGGCGCCTGATCGGCGGCATCCAGGCCGATCAGAGCACGTCGTTCCAGTTGATGAAGACGAAGTTCGCTCAGATGATGCGCATCGTCCAGGCGAACCCCGCCGTCGACAGCGTGACGGGCTTCACCGGCGGACGCCAGACCAACTCGGGCTTCATGTTCGTGACGCTCAAGCCGAAGAGCGTGCGCAAGAGATCGGCGGACCAGGTGATCGCCGAGCTGCGCGGGCCCCTTTCGCACGTGGCCGGCGCGCAGACGTTTCTACAAGCGGTGCAGGATATCCGCCTGGGCGGCCGGCAATCGAACGCGCAGTATCAGTTCACGCTGCTCGCCGATTCGACAGCCGATCTCTACAAGTGGGGCCCCAAGCTCACCGAAGCGCTCAAGCTGCGCCCGGAACTCGCCGACGTGAACTCGGATCAGCAGCAACACGGCCTCGAATCGAGGGTGACGATCGACCGCGAGAGCGCGGCGCGCCTGAAGATCACGCCTTTGCAGATCGACAACACGCTCTACGATGCGTTCGGCCAGCGTCAGGTTTCGACGATCTACAACCCGCTGAACCAGTATCACGTCATCATGGAAGTGGCGCCACGCTACTGGCAAAGCCCCGAGATGCTCGAGCAGCTCTACGTGAGCACGTCGGGCGGCAAGGCGGGCGGCGCACAGTCGACGAATGCCGTGGCAGGCACGGTGACGGGCCCCGCCAACGCCGGTACGGCAGGCACGTCGGGCACCTCAAGCTCGAACGCGGCGGCGATCGCCTCCGATACCGCGCGCAATCTGGCAAACAACTCCATTGCGGCGAGCGGAAAATCGAGCGCATCGACGGGCGCGGCCGTATCGACATCGAAAGAAACGATGATCCCGCTTTCCGCGATCGCGGCGTTCAGCCCGAGCAACACGCCCCTTGCGGTGAATCACCAGGGGCAGTTCGTGGCGTCGACGATCTCGTTCAATCTGCCGCCCGGAAAATCGCTGTCGGACGCGACACGCGCCATCAACGAAACGATGGCCGAGATCGGCGTGCCGGCCACGGTTCACGGCAGCTTCTCGGGCAGCGCGCAAGCGTTCCAGCAATCGCTCGACACCATGCCGATCTTGATTCTCGCGGCGCTCGCGGCCGTCTACATCGTGCTCGGCATTCTGTACGAGAGCTACATCCATCCGATCACGATTCTCTCGACGCTACCTTCGGCCGGCGTCGGCGCGCTGCTCGCGCTCATCGTCTTCAAGACGGAGTTCAGCATCATTGCGCTGATCGGCGTGATTCTGCTCATCGGCATCGTAAAGAAGAACGCCATCCTGATGATCGACTTCGCGATCGAAGCGTCGCGACAAGGGATGTCGTCGTTCGATGCGATTCACCGCGCGTGCCTCATGCGCTTTCGGCCAATCATGATGACGACCTGCGCGGCGCTGCTCGGCGCGCTGCCGCTCGCCTTCGGCAGCGGCGAAGGTGCCGAGCTGCGCGCGCCGCTCGGCATTTCCATCGTGGGCGGCCTCATCGTCAGCCAGATCCTCACGCTGTACACCACGCCCGTCGTGTATCTCTACATGGACCGCTTGCGCCTCTGGGGGCAAAACCGCCGGGCGGCGCGGCTCGCAGGCGGCGAACCGGTGTGAGGCGGCCGTGGCGCCGGCCGGCCGTTGCTCGGCGCGAGGAGCAACGGCTCAAGCGCTCAAGTGCTCAACCGCTCAACCGCGGTTGTGCCCCCTATTCCGGGCACCGTTGCCGAGCGACACGCTATTTGGCCTTGATGGCGGTAGGCATATCCGCCGCACCCGCGTAGAAGACGATCAATTCGACCGGCGTGTCGCCGGTCGTGCCGCGGTGATCCGCATCGACCATTTCGGGCAATACGTCCCCGGCATGCAGCGTTGTTTGATGCTGCCCATCCCGGCTCTCGACAGTCAATGTCCCTGAGACGACATACGCCGCGTTCGGCATGGGATGGCGATGCCAAGGCAGCGACGTGTGCGCTGGGATGACAATCTTCAGCACGGTCAGTTGAGGCCGACCTGCCGGATAGCGGGTGTACGGCGTGCCGTCCCACGAGTGGTCCGCTTTGAGCAAGACGCTCGAAACGGCGCTCTCCGGGTTGGTTGGCTCCGTCGCCGTCGCGCTCACCGCGATGATGCCGGCGGCGAGCGCCAGCAAGCCTTTTTCGAAGAGGGATGGCATGGACAATGCACTCCTTGAAGGGGTGATGAAAGCAATCATGCAACATAGCAGTGCCCGGCGTTGCGCGCCGCCAGGAAATTTCTCATTCTCGTTCGCCGCATGCGCGCTGCGCGTAAGGAGCGGAAACAGTTTGAAATCGCCTGTTATGGCATTGGTCTTGCGGATGGCGTAGCCTTTATTCATGCGGCGACATGCGTCGCGCCGAATATCGTTCGTACAAGGAGTCGATCGTGCGGTGGCTGACGATTTTCCTGGCGCTTTGCGCCGCGGCAGGCGCCGCTGTCAGCGGCGCGGCCGATGCGCACGGGCGCGTTGGAATATTCATCGGCGGGCCCATCTACCCGTTCTACTACCCGCCGCCTCCCTATTACTACCCCTATCCGCAGCCCGTCATCGTAGAGCCTGCCCGGCCCGTGGTCTATGTAGAGCAGGGACAGGGCGCGCCCGATGCGGAGCAGCAACGCTCGCAGGGCACGTGGTACTACTGCGAGGCATCCAGAACGTATTACCCATACGTGAAGCAATGCGCGGGCGGCTGGCGTGAAGTGCCGGCCACTCCGCCCGCACCTGGTCGATGAGCAATGAGATGAGCACCTTCACCGTTACCCATGCGAAGCGCCGCGCGGTCTGGCTGCCGATCGGCGTGCTAGTCGGGCTCGCCGGATGCAGCACCGTGCCGTCGGGGCCGAGCGTGCTCGTGCTGCCCGGCAGCGGCAAGACGTTCGACCAGTTCCGCGCCGACGACGCGTCGTGCCGTCAGTACGCCTACGCTCAAGTGGGCGGCGTCTCGACCAACGAGGCGACGGCGGGCAGCGCGCTCGGCAGCGCGGCGGTGGGCACCGCGCTCGGCGCGGCTGCGGGCGCCGCCTTCAACGGCGGGCGCGGCGCCGCCGTCGGCGCGGGTGCGGGCCTGCTCGCCGGCAGCGTGCTCGGCGCGGGTGCCGCGCAAGGCTCGGGGTATGAGGTCCAGCGCCGCTACGACTACGCGTACATCCAGTGCATGTATGCGTCCGGCGATCGCGTGCCGATGCCGCGAGGCATGGCGAGCACGCCGGCTACCCGGTACTCCGCGCCTCCTCCCCCGCCTCCGCCGCCCAGATATTGAGTACGCTCGCTTGCCGTCAGGCATATCGCCGGGCGAGCGGCGCCAATCGACATTCCCCGATCGGCCCCGATAGCCTCTCGCGCTTGGGGCCTCATCACTTCGACGCGTGCGTCTTCTCCCACCACGCCTTGACGGCTTGCAGGGTGTTCTGCACGTGCTTGTCGGGCGAGAGGCTCGAGTACTGATAGAGGATCGTGCCGTCGGGTGCGATCACGTACGACACGCGATCCGCCACCGTCTTCATGAGCGGCATGGCGGCGTCATAGGCGTCGATGATGTGGCGCGA
>DASZGN010000101.1:0-2764 GCA_035938775.1 Trinickia sp. | reverse complement strand
AATACGTTCGCTGGCTCGTCCTCGAGGCATCGCGCGCGCCGATGGAGATCGTTCAGGTAGAGCTCTTGCAGCGCCGACGCTTCGGCGATCACGATTTCATGGGCTACATTGACCGAATCGATCGCCCACTCTCGGGAGGTCCGGTGACGATATTCGACTACAAGACTGGTCGCATCGACGCCGATCCAGCGGAATATCTCGAAAAAGTTCGGCGAGGCGATGAAGCCCAGCTGGCGCTGTACTACGCGATGCGGCGTGCGGACGGCGATGAAATCGCGCGCATTGCGCTCGTCTCTCTGCGCGACCCTCGTGACGATGCCTGGATTCTTGCACTCGACATCACGGATGACGACGGCAAATCGATCGTCGAGCGACAAGCGCACGACGGCGTTTTGTGTGTGCGCTGCTCGCGCGCTGATCTCGAGGAGTCGCTCACCGCGCTCCTTGCACGATGCGATCTGTTGACGAAGCAGGGCCTCGAGCACTTCCCTGTAGGCGACGATCCGCCGTGCAACTTCTGCGCATACGCCATATCGTGCCGCGAGCGGCCGGTTGACGAGGAACGAATCTTTGCGCGCTGAGCTGACTGCTCCCGCGATTACACTGACCGCAGCGCAGCAGCGCGTCGCCGAGGCAACAGACACCACGATCGTGGCGACAGGAATGGCAGCATCGGGAAAGACCACTGCGCTTGCAGCTTGCGCCCTCGCATGTCGCGCGCGCGGCAGTGAGCCCGTCATTGTCTGCTCCCACGAATCTGGGCGGCAAGCGTTCAATGAGGCGGTGCGGCTGCTTCGACGCGATAGTGACGACCAAAAACCATTTGCCGTTGCCCCGCTCGCCGACCACGCCGCGCGTTGGTTATCTTCGGCCTACCTGGCCGCGGGTGCCGCACCGCAGATCGCCGTTGGCGGAAAGCGTGCAGGCCTGCACGTCCTGACTCAAGCGGCAAAAGGTCTGCTCGACATGAGCTGGCCCATGTTCGCACGTGCCGACATCAATCTCGATCTCCCGCATCTGAGCAGACCCGAAGCTTTTCTTGAAGAAGCGTCTTCGCTGTTCTCCCTCTTGCAGCGCGCACGTGTGACGCCGGAGGAATTTGAAGAAGGCTGCGCCGCCGGACTTGCGGCGTTCTACGGCGAGCGGATCGAGCGTGCGTCTGCGTTGGTCCAGGATCCAGTCGTTCGCAAACGTGCAAGCGCGCGAGGACGATCTGCCCTGCAAGCTTCGGGGGAAACGCTCGCGGCGCAGCGCGCAGCGGAACGTGACACCGGAATCATCCTTACGCAGCTCTATCGCGACTATCGCGCTGCTGCAGCGAGTTCAGGCGTCAGATCGCCGGAAGACATCATTGACTCAGCCATTCGGTGGCTTATGGAGGACGAGCGCGAAGCACGCGCCCTTGCGTCGCGCATTGAGGCCTTCATCGTCGATGACGCTGAAGACGCAGAACCCAGTCTGGCAGCCGCGATTCATGTTTTGCGAAAGCACCACGCATTCGCAGTTATCATTGCGGGAAGCGAAGCTGTGCGGATCGACGGTTTCGAAGGACGCCGCTCGGCACTATCGAGTTTCACAGATGCGACGCGCATAGAGCTAGCACCGCTCGCCCCACCGGCTGCCCAAACCATACAGCGCTTTGCTGACGAGCTTCAGGAAGCGGACTGGATTGCAACCCAGATCCGAGATGTGCTTCGACAAGGTGTAGCACCCGAGCGCATCGCGCTGTTGACTCGAACCGATCACGCCGCTGCCGTTTACGCGCAGCTTCTCCGCGAGCGTGGAGTTCCGGCCTCGAAGCCCAGCGCGGTGCTGGAACGAGAAGACGAGGTATCCGATCTACTTGCGCTGTGCGCCATCGTCGACAATCCTTTAGATACGGAGCATTTGTTGCGGGTCTTGTCCTCGCCGCTCGCCGGACTCTCGGACGCGAGCCTTTGGGCGTTGTGTCGCGAGCCGGCCGAACGATTACAACTCACCCTGGAAGTCGGCGCACCCGATGTTACGGCTGCGGTGAAGAGTCCCAAACCAGATACGCTTGCGCGCAATTTCCTCGGTGGTCATGCAGACAGCGTGCTGCCGGAGCCAACACGGGCGATGCTCGCAACGCTGCGTGCGGAACTCGCGCGATGGCGTTCCCATTGTTGCAATCTTTCGCCGGTTGAACGTTTTGCGTATCTCGCTGATGCAGCGGGTTTCGTAGACCGCTGGCACGCGGCGCCGGAGCACGAGCGCGATCGCTTGCGGCTCGATCTCACACGCACGGCAGCCGCGGTGGCTGAAGCCGCGGCGCTATCGGGTGCGCAGGACTTCAGCGCAATTGCGCGCCTCATCGAGGATAACGTTGTCGCATTGCCGCGAGCTGCGCGCATCCCCGGGGCAGTGGTGACGGAAAGCATTGTCGCAGTGAAGGGTCTTCGCTTCGATCACGTCTTTGTGGCCGGAGTGGCGCACGAGCGTTTTCCGCGCATTTACACGTCGCGTGCGATGGCGTTCTCGCGAACGTATGGGCTGATCGTGCGGGAGAACATAGCGGGCGGCGCAGCCCAGACGGCAAAGTTCGCTTGGTACTACGCGAAGTTCGGCGCGAAGGCGATGTATATAGATGAAGAAAGACGCGCGCTTGCTTACGGTCTCTCACGGGCGCGCATTGGGGCAGCTGCAACGGGATACGGCACGCCGCCGTATTGGGCGCGCGAGCATGACTTGTTGGCCGGATTAGAAGGCAAAGAGCAGTGAAGTCGACGGGACTGACGGTCGACAT
>DASZGN010000100.1:0-2142 GCA_035938775.1 Trinickia sp. | reverse complement strand
GACGAATGCGCTTGGACTATAGCGCTTATGCGCCGAAGCCGGGGCGCCGGCCAAGCGCGCTTCCCCCCGCGCTTTTTCAGCCATTTATTACAACGCATTGCACGCGCGCGCTTCAGTCAGCTTTTCGTAAGAACAAATTCGAGAAATAGCGGCATATCGGCCGCTATTTTTCGCTTTCCAGCTTGGCACGATCCATGAACAATCAAGGCATAACTCACCACGGGGGAAAGATCATGCAAGTCGGTTCCATCGTCAGGTCAGTGCACATTGCGGTGCCCACGGGCGCACGCGGCATCGTCATGCGCATTCTTGGCGATATGGCGATGGTCGCCTGGTACGCCGGGGAGCCCGGCTCGTCGCGGCAGTTGAACACCGAGCCGTTTTTCATCGAGGATCTCATCGATACGGGGGAGCTCGTCTCGCGTCCGGCCGGCACGCTCGTGCATTGATCGCCGCCCACCCTGAAAAGGTGCGGTAAGCGTTCGAGCTTTGTGCCGGCTCGCCCGTCGATGGGGCACAATGCCGGCATGAACGACCTTACTTTCGATTCTTCCGATGCGCGCGGCACGTCGGCCGCGCATCCGTTTACCCGGCTCACGCCGGAGTGCGTGCTCGACGCGATTGACAGCGTTTTGGCCCCTACCGGTGTGCGCGCCGACGGGCGCCTTCTGCCGCTCAATAGCTACGAAAACCGTGTCTATCAGGTGGGGGTCGAAGACGGCCCACCTGTCATCGCGAAGTTTTACCGGCCCGAGCGCTGGTCCGATGACGCGATCCTCGAAGATCACGCGTTTGTGGCCGAGTTGGCCGCGCACGAGGTGCCCGCTGTGCCCGCGCGCGTGCTGGAAGGGCGCACGCTGCACGCATTCGACGGCTTTCGCTTTGCTGTCTTCGAGCGGCGCGGCGGCCGCGCGCCCGAGCTCGACCGGCGCGACACGCTTGAATGGATGGGGCGCTTTATCGGCCGCATTCATGCGATCGGGCAGCGCGTGCCTTATGTGGCGCGCCCCGCTTTCGATATCCGCTCGTTCGGCTACGAGCCGCGCGACTTCCTGCTCGCGAGCGATTTCGTGCCGCTCGACGTGCGTCCGGCGTATGAGGCGGCGGTCGCACTCGCGCTCGAAGGCGTCGAGCGCGCGTTCGAGACGGCGGGCGATGTGCGCCAGTTGCGCCTGCACGGCGATTGCCATGCGAGCAATGTGCTCTGGACCGATGCCGGCCCGCATTTCGTCGATTTCGACGACAGCCGCATGGGCCCCGCCGTGCAGGATCTCTGGCTGCTCCTGCCGGGCGGGCGCGCCGATGCCTCGCGCGCGCTCTCCGACTTGCTCGCGGGCTACGAGGACTTCTGCGAATTCGAGCCGCGCGAGCTGCATCTGATCGAAGCGCTGCGCACGCTGCGGCTCATCCATTACGCCGCGTGGCTCGCGCGCCGCTGGGACGACCCCGCGTTTCCCGCGGCGTTTCCCTGGTTCAACACGCAACGTTATTGGGAAGCACGCGTGCTCGAGCTGCGCGAGCAGATCGGCGCGATGCAGGAGGGGCCGCTTTGGCCGGTGTGACCCAAGCTCAATCGAGCGGCGCGCCCGGCACCGCTCGATCTTGCGCGATTCGCGCGATTGCCGCGGCGTCTCAACACTTCAACATCAGCTTGACGATGGCATCGAAGCGCCGACCATAGGGCGGCAGCACGAGCGAGCGCGCATTGAAGCGCGCCTGCGTGAGGATGGGCTTCATCTTCGAGAACGTCGCAAAGCCTTCGTAGCCGTGATACGCGCCGATGCCGCTTGCGCCGACGCCGCCGAACGGCAGCCCTTCGCACGCGATATGCGCGAGCGTTTCGTTGATCGCCACGCCGCCCGATATCGTTTCGCGCAGCACGCGCTCGACGCTCGCGCGTTCGTCGTCGAAGAGGTAAAGCGCGAGCGGGCGCGGCCGCGCGTTGACATGGCGGATGGCGTCATCGAGCGTGTCGTAGGGCACGAGCGGCAGCAGCGGGCCGAAGATTTCCTCTTGCATGAGCGTCGATGACACGGGAGCATGGGTCACCACGCACGGCGGGAATTGGCGGCGTGACGCATCGGCCGGTGCATCGGTGAGCGGATGCAGCTTCGCGCCGCCTTCCACCGCTTCGTCGGCGAG
>DASZGN010000099.1:0-3057 GCA_035938775.1 Trinickia sp. | reverse complement strand
GCGCCAACTCCGGCCGACAGGAGAAAGAGTCATGTCTAGCATCGGACACGATGTAGCCGCGGGTCACGCGCACGGGGACCATGCGCACGCCACGCCGCACGGCTGGCGCCGGTGGCTGTTCGCCACCAATCACAAGGACATCGGGACGATGTACCTGCTGTTCTCGTTCATCATGTTCCTGGCCGGCGGCGTCGAGGCGCTCATGATCCGCGCCGAGCTGTTTGAACCGGGTCTGCAGATCATGCGCCCCGAGTTCTTCAACCAGCTGACGACGATGCACGGCCTCATGATGGTGTTCGGCGCGATCATGCCGGCCTTCGTGGGCTTCGCGAACTGGCAAATTCCGCTGCAAATCGGCGCGGCCGACATGGCGTTCGCGCGGATGAACAACTTCAGCTTCTGGCTGCTGCCTGTCGCGGCAGTGCTGCTCGTAGGCTCGTTCTTCGCGCCGGGCGGCGCCACAGCCGCCGGCTGGACGCTCTACGCGCCGCTCTCGACGCAGATGGGCCCCGGCATGGACTTCGCGATCTTCGCGGTGCACATCATGGGCGCGTCGTCGATCATGGGCAGCATCAACATCATCGTGACGATCCTGAACATGCGCGCGCCGGGCATGACGCTCATGAAGATGCCGATGTTTGTCTGGACCTGGTTGATCACGGCCTACCTGCTTATCGCCGTGATGCCCGTGCTCGCGGGCGCGATCACGATGGTGCTGTTCGACCGCCATTTCGGAACGTCGTTCTTCAACGCGGCCGGCGGCGGCGATCCGGTGATGTACCAGCACATCTTCTGGTTCTTCGGGCACCCCGAGGTGTACATCATGATCTTGCCGGCGTTCGGGATCGTCTCGCAGGTGATTCCGGCGTTCGCGCGCAAGCCGCTCTTCGGCTATAGCTCGATGGTGTACGCGACGGCATCGATCGCGATCCTCTCGTTCATGGTCTGGGCGCACCACATGTTCGCGACCGGCATGCCGGTGACGGGCCAGCTCTTCTTCATGTACGCGACGATGCTGATTGCGGTACCGACGGGCGTGAAGGTGTTCAACTGGCTCGCGACGATGTGGCGCGGCTCGATGACGTTCGAAACGCCGATGCTCTTCGCGATCGGCTTCCTGTTCGTGTTCACGATGGGCGGCTTTACGGGCCTCATGCTCGCGATGGCGCCGCTCGACATCCAATACCACGGCACGTACTTCGTCGTTGCGCACTTCCACTACGTGCTCGTCGCCGGGTCGCTGTTCGGGCTCTTCTCCGGCTGGTACTACTGGTCGCCGAAATGGACCGGGTGGATGTACAACGAGCTGCGCGGGAAGATCCATTTCTGGGCGTCGATGATTTTCTTCAACATCACGTTCTTCCCGATGCACTTCGTGGGCCTGGCCGGCATGCCGCGCCGCTATGCGGACTATCCGGCTCAGTTCACCGATTGGAACCAGGTGGCGACGATCGGCGCGTTCGGCTTCGGTCTGGCGCAGGTCTACTTCCTGTTCGCGGTAGTGTTGCCCGCCTATCGCGGCGGCGGCGAGCTTGAGAAGGCAGCCGAAAAGCCGTGGGACGGCGCGACGGGTCTCGAATGGACGGTGCCGAGCCCGGCTCCATTCCATACGTTCGAGAATCCGCCGACGGTTGAATGAACGAATTCGCCGGGCCTGTCATACCTACGCCGGGCCCGGCGAAGTTAGCGAGGCGTTAGGCGACGAGTGGCCGAAGAAGGGCCAAAGAAAATCCGAAGCCGATTCGCCTTGCATGCGAGATGCATGAACATGATCAGGAACCCACAACAAAGACGCACGCCGGCGCAGATACGCGCGGGCAATCTGCGGCTCGGCTTGATTCTCGTCGCCATAGCGGCCGTCTTTTTTATGGGTGCCGTCTTGAGGCAGTGGTTGTTGCGTTGAGCCGAACGTAAAGATCTATCAAGGAAATTCAATGTCGACGCGTGGCCCGCTCGATGCCGATCGCTCGTTCAACCGCTCGATGCTCGTGAAGCTCGTGGTCATGGCTGCGGTGATGTTCGGTTTCGGTTTTGCGCTCGTGCCGCTTTATCGCGCCATCTGCGAGTTCAGCGGCATCAACAACCTCGTGCAGCGCGATGTCACGGCGAGCGACGCGAAGAATACGCAGGTCGACATGACGCGCACGATCTCGATCGAGTTCGATGCCAATGCGCGCGGCCCGCTCGGCTTTACGCCCGAACGTTCGAGCTTGGTCGTGCGCCAGGGCGAGGTGACCGTCATCAAGTACCGCGTGACGAACGAGCAGGACCGCACGGTCCACGCGCAGGCGATTCCGAGCTTTGCGCCGGGGCTGGCAACCGAATACTTCAAGAAGATCGAATGCTTTTGCTTCAAGCAGCAGACGCTGGCGCGGCACGAATCGCGCGAGATGCCGGTGGTGTTCGTCGTCGATCCGAAGCTGCCGAAGGATGTGAAGACGATCACGCTGTCGTACACGTTCTTCGAGCTGAATGTGCCGACGGCGACGGGCGATGCGACGAACGCAGCCAATCGCACGGCACGCGGTGCTTGAGTCGCTCATCGGAGGCCGACATGGAGCATGGCAACGGTATGAGCAGTTTCGCAAGAACGATGAAAGCGGTGTTCTGGTCGTTTTTGGGCGTAAGAAAGCGCCGCGATATGGAAGCGGATGCGACGCAGCTTAATCCGCTGCACGTCATCGTGGCGGCGGTCATCATGGCGGCGATTTTCATCGGCGTGCTGATTGCGGTTGTGCATGCGGTGGTGGGCTGACTGACGTAGGAACCCCAGTCGAAGGGGTGCCGGCCGACGGGCGAATCCCGGCGACGAAAGCTAAAGCGAAGCGGTGCGGTATGGGACTGAAGTAAGGCTTTGTCCAACTCCAGTCGACACGCGCCGCCGACATTGCGGAACAATTGGACAGAAGTGGAGAATCAACAATGAGCGGTCAAAACGAGAGCCCGTATTATTTCGTGCCGAATCCGTCGCAGCATCCGGTCACGGCGGCCGTTGGCCTCTTGGTCATGCTCGGATCGTTCGGACTCTGGCTGAACGGCACGTCATGGGCGCCGTAC
>DASZGN010000098.1:0-14979 GCA_035938775.1 Trinickia sp. | reverse complement strand
TTGCTGCCGCCTGCTGCGCCACCCAGCGCGCCGGTGACGGTCGAATTCACGCCAGAGACGGGCCCGAGTGGATTGCCGCCCGTACCGGAGCTGCCCGCCAAGCCGCCAAGCAATCCCGTGACCGGGGCGAGCGGATTGCCGCCACTTCCACCCGTGAAGAGGCCGCCCGCGGAGTTCACCGCGGTTCCTGTCGCCGTGAGGACGCCGCCGATACCTGCCGCCGCCGGATTGCCTCCCGTCGACGCGACCGTCGCACCAGCCTGCTGGAGTCCACCACCGATCGTGGCAAGCAACGTAGCGACTTGCGGTCCGACGCCGGTCGTCGTACCGATATCCTGCGTGGCCGTAGCGACCATCGAAGTGATGGGCGTAATGGTCGTGCCGAGTTGCTGCGCCAGTTGCTGGACTGGTCCGCTCGACAACGTGGTGCCGAGCGTCGCGCCGCCATTGCTCAATGCGCCGCCCAGCGTCGCGAGCGCGTCGCCCACGGGACCGGTCACGGGGGCGAGCGGCGTGAGCGGGCCGCTCGCGCCGAGGCTCGTGACAAGGTTTCCTGCGTTCGTTACGGCGCCGCCCAGCTGGCTTACGGCCGGACCAGCGCTCGCGACGGTCGTGCCAACAGGGTCGCTCGTGGCGCCGAGTTGACCGAGCCCCTGCGAGATCCCGTTGCCGACCGCCGATACGGCACCCCCTACGTTTTGTACGACGGCGCCCGTGTCTTGCGTCGTCTGCGAGTTGATGCCGGGCACGTTTTGCTGGCCGATGGTCGTCCCGACATCGGAGATTGCGTTGCCCGCCGCGGTGACAATGCCGCCCGCGCCGTTCACGGCGTGGCCGATGGCATTTGCCGAAGGAGTGCTCGGAGTAGTGCCGCCGCCACCTCCACCTCCACCGCCGCCACCCCCACCGCCATTCGGCGTCGTTCCGGCGCCCCCTGGAGCGCCGCCGGCGTTCGCGGCCAGCGCGCCGCCCTGACCGCCCCCGAGCCCTTGACTCAATGTTCCCGACCCACCGCAAGCGGTGAGTGAAAGCATGCTCGCCACGGCTGCTGCGATTAACGTTGTCCGTAATGCCCCGTTTACCTGCTGAATCTGCATGGTGCCCCTCGCATATCGTTTATGGGATTTGTTGCGGGCGCAAGGATTGCAATGCGCGTGCCAGTTGCTATCGGCATTCGGCGCCATTGCTTCGGCAGGTGTTACTCAGCCGCAATGGGCAAGGCTTTGGTGGGATATTGGCGCGGGTAATCAAGCGCATTGTCCCGCGCTGCGCGAGTCTCACTACGTGGACTTCAATGCGCTTGTAACGTAACGATCGGTGACCTTCGTTACCGGCGGGCACGTAACAGGCACCCTTAAAGAGTCGTGAAATTAGTGCAGTAAATCTAAAATATCGTAAGCCCTAAGTAATAAATGCCGTCAGGGAGCTGTTGCCGATGTTAGAGTCGCCGTGCGGAACGATTTGCATCTAGGGAAAAATTCGGCTATAAGAAATAAGTCCGAGGCGACAAACGGGGGGTAACTATCGACTCCAATTACTAGCACCATCTAATAGACCGTTCCGCTAGCGTCGGAAGCGGTCAAGCAGCACAAGCGGCACCTCAGCGTCACAATATGAAAAAGGAAGCCGGACGGGCTACGGATGCCGTGCCTCCGGCCTTTCGCTGTGCGCTGTATCGGAAACCCGTTTCCACTGTTGTCGAATCTACGAGGTCATCATGGGCAAGCTTATCAATCGTTTTCTCAAGGAAGATCGTGGCGTGACCGCAATTGAATACGCGCTGATTGCGGGTCTTATAGCGGCCGCCATTGCCACGACAGTTAGCTCCGTCGCCACCGGCATTAACGGCCTCTTCACCAAAATTGCCGGCCTGCTTTGACTTGTAGTGGTTCGTAACATTTGGTGATAAAGACGTATTCCAGTCGTTCAAATAGTGCGATTCGTTCATTGCTTTGTCCGGTCGTTTTCGACTCTAATAAGGTGTGCATGCTGATTGGAATCGTTTTATTTGTCGTATGGGCCGCGATGATCGCTATTTGGGATTGTCGCGCCCGACGAATTCCTAATGCGCTCGTCTTTGTGGGTTTTACTGCCGCATTGGGCTGCGCGCTCGCGCATGCAAACCCATTCGGGGTTGCTTTGCCGCAATCGGCCAAAGGTGCAGTGCTGGGCTTGCTCGCGCTTTCGCCTTTTTTTGTATTGCGCGTAATGGGCGCGGCCGACGTCAAGGTGTTTGCAGTGCTCGGCGCGTGGTGTGGCCCGTCCGCGTTGCTCGGCCTCTGGGTTGCGGCGAGCCTCGCAGCCGGCGTCCACGCCCTCGCGCTATTGATCGCGGCGCGCACGCCCGTCGCGTTATGGCGCAACGGGCAGCCGACGTTCGCTGTCGGCAAGCGACGCGCCACGCCCTATGCGGCAATGTTGGCAGGCGCAGCAACGATTTTTCTGTTCAGCCATTTGGCAAGCGGAGCAGGGCGATGAAAGGCTCGAACAATCGCGTGCGCTTTTCATACCGAGCGCGCGGCAGTGCGGCAGTCGAGTTCGCGCTTGTTTTCCCGATGCTGTTCATGGTGCTCTACGGCATCGTCACGTACAGCGTGATCTTCGTCGCCGAGCAAAACCTCACGCTCGCGGCGGAGGAGGGCGCGCGCGCCGCGCTCAACTACCAGAGCGCGACAAGCGTAGCGGCGGCGCTCGCCGCGCGCAGCCAGCAAGCTTGTACCGTGGCCTCGCAACTTGCAGGCAGTTTTAGCAGCAACACGAGCTGCTCGACGCAATCGCAGGCATGCAGCTACGACGCGTCGATGGACTGCGTGCAGGTGACGCTCACCTACAACTATGCGAGCCACCCGCTCGTGCCAACGCTGCCGCTTCTTAGCTTGGCGCTGCCCCAGTCGCTGACGAGTGTGGCGACGGTGCAGCTCAATCCGGAGACCCTGCCATGACGCAACCGCCACTCGTCGATCTCGCGCGCGGCAAGGGCGGCGTGCGCAGCATGACGTCGCGCGGCAGGCCGGGCGGCGGTTTTCCCCGCTCTTCCATGCGGGTTTTCTCAGGTGATGCGTCATGGTGAATTTCACGAAGGTCGCAGCCGGCGTGTTGATGGCAACAGCGTTGGCGCTTTGCGTTCTCGCATGGACATTGAGCCGCCGGCCACCGGCCGCGCCGCCCGTGGCGGCGAGTGTCTCGCTCGCGCCAATGTATCCGATCGTGGTGGCGGCGCGTCTGCTGCCCGCGGGTCAGCCGATCAAAACAGGCGCGCTGCGCGTCGTGCGGATGCCCGTGCATCCGAGCGGGGCATATGCCGATGCGTCGTTCCTCGCCGACCGGGTGCCGCTCGCCGATATCGGAATCGATACGCCGGTGTTGGAATCGCAGTTGTCGTCGGGCTTTGCGGAGCAAGTCGCCCCGGGCGAGCGCGCGGTGGCCGTGCGTGTCGATGAGGCGACCGCGGCCGGCGGCCGGGTGCGCCCAGGCAATTTTGTCGACGTGTTTTTCACGCTCAAGCGCGACGGCACCAGCGCGGGCCCCGGCGGCAATGCGGAGATCACGCATTCGCAAACACGTCTGCTGCTCTCGCGCGTCCGCGTGCTCGCCTTCGGCAGCACGGCTTCGGGCGCCGGTAATCCGAACGAGTACGGTGCGCTCGCGCATACCGCGGTGCTGGCTGTGCCCACCGCCGATGTCGACCGGCTTGTGCTTGCCGAGAACGCGGGCCACCTGCTGCTCGCGCTGCGCAACCCGCACGATGAGGAGGTGGTCGATCCGACCATGTTGGCGGCGCTGCCCAGCGTGCTGAAGACCACGACGCATACGCCGAACGGCGACATGGCGCCGGGGGCGCGCGCGGCAGCCGGCGTGTCGCTTGGCGCGCTTTCGGGCAGCGAGGGCGGCACGCGATCGGCAACGCCGGCTGCTCCGCACAGCGGCGCGCACGGCGGTGGTGGCATCGAAGTGATACGAGGGGGGGATGAAACGCTCGCCAATTGAGCGCGAGCGACGCTTGACGCGTTGTAGATGACGCAGCGTTCCGTCGATGGAGGCCCCGTCGGTTGGAACGAGCGACGAAGCAAACGTAATCAGCAAGGAAGCCTGCTGCCAGGGCTCCGCAATACATGACGAAAAAAAGTGTGGGAACGGGGTGGGCTACGCTCGCATGCGCCCTCGCATGCACCTTGTGTTTCGGATGGACTCCGGCGTGCCAGGCATCCCCAGCAAGCGAGGCGGTTGCGGCGAGCCGTGCGGCGAGCGGAAGCGGTACCGAAGAGCCAAGCGCCGTGGGCACGATCGAGCTCGCCGTCGGCGGTGAGCGGCAGATCACGCCGGGGCACCCGCTCGTGCGCGTTGCCATCGGCGAACCGACGATCGCTGATGTGGTCGTCCTCAAGGAGGGTACGGGCCGCGGCGGTGTGCTACTCGTCGGCAAGGCCGCGGGCAGGACGAACCTCATGCTCTGGGAGAAGGGTCTTCCGGCGCCTCATGCCTACACAATCGATGTGCGTCCGGCCTCGGCATCGGCGCTGCTCGACAGCGAAACGCCGCGCGTCGAGGCGTTCGAAGGGGACGTGGTGATTTCCGGCTCCACGCCGACGATGGAGGCGCATCAACGCGCGATCGGCGCCGCCAATGCGGCAAAGGGCAAGAGCGGCACGGTGGTCGATGCGTCGACCGTGGCCTCGCCCGGTGTCGTGCAGGTCGACGTGCGGGTTGTCGAGTTCAGCCGCGCGGTGCTGAAACAAGCGGGACTGAATCTGTTCAAGCAAAGCAATGGCTTCGCGTTCGGTTCTTTCGCGCCGTCGTCCCTGACATCCGTGACGGGGGGCGCAACGCCGAGCTTTCAGGCGACGGCCGGCATTCCGATCGCCTCGGCGTTCAATCTCGTGCTCAATTCCGCGGGCCGGGGCATTTTCGCGCACTTGAGCCTTTTGGAAAGCAACAACCTCGCGCGCGTGCTTGCCGAGCCGACGCTCGTGGCGCTGTCGGGTCAGAGCGCGAGCTTTCTCGCGGGTGGCGAGATTCCGGTGCCCGTGCCCGAAGCGCTCGGCACGATCGCGATTCAATACAAGCCCTACGGCGTGGGGCTGACGCTGACGCCGACGGTGCTGAGCCCCAAGCGGATCGCGTTGAAGGTGGCGCCCGAGGCGAGCCAGCTCGACTTTCAGAACGCCATCACGATCAACGGCGTGTCGGTGCCGGCGATCACGACACGCCGCGCCGATACGACGGTCGAGTTGGGCGACGGCGAAAGCTTCGTGATCGGCGGGCTCATCGACCGCGAGACGCTTTCGAACGTAAGCAAGGTGCCACTCCTTGGCGACTTGCCCATCATCGGCACGTTCTTCAAGCAGTTGGACTACCAGCAAAAGGACAAAGAGCTTGTCATCATCGTGACGCCGCACCTCGTCTCACCGTTCACGAAAGGCGCGCGGATGCCGGCCACGCCGGGCGAGCAGTCGGAGCAGCGCAACGCGCCGGTGTGGCGCTCGTACCTTGTAGGCGGCGCGCTCTCGCGCGATGCCGGACCGGGGTTTTCGCAGTGAGTGCAGGTGTCTCGCATTGGATGCCAAGCGCAAGTCGGCGCCCGATGCGGCGGAACCTCGGAAGAGGGAGGGCAGCATGAATGCCAGAGCGGAGTCGTTGACTGAGCGTGCCGTCGTCGATTGCTTTGTCTTCGCATCGGCCAACGAATCGCATGTGCGCTGGCTCGCGGACTCGCTCGCCGCAGCCGGCGCGCTGGAGCACGTCGCGATCGAGCCGGGCGCGCTCGCGCAACGCATCGCGGCGCTGCATCCATCGCTCGTCTTCGTCGATTTCTCGGCCGGACGCATCGAGGCTGCTACGCGCGCCGTGCAGGCGGTGCGGGCTTTGTCGCCGCAACTGCAGGTTGTCGCGATCGGCACGGTCTCCGAGCCCGAAAGCGCACTTGCCGCGTTGCGCGCGGGCGTGCGCGAGTTCGTCGACTACGCAGGCCCAGCCGAAGAGGCGGTGCGCATTACGCGCCAGGTGCTCGAGAACGTCTCGGAGCCCCCCGTGAAGCACGGGCGGCTCACCGCGCTCATCGGAGCGCGCGTCGGCGTCGGGGTCTCGACGCTCGCGGCAAATCTTGGCGTGCTGATGCAAAGGCGCGGCGCGAGCGTGGGCAGGCAGGCGGCGCTCATTGACCTCGGCTTGCCGGCCGGCGACGGTCTGCTCTACCTGAACACAAGCACCGAGCTCGACTTTGTCGAAGCCGTGCGCAACGTGCGGCGCTTCGACGAGACGTTCGTCCATACCGCGCTCTCGCGTCATGCGAGCGGGCTCGCGCTGACGGCCCTCGCGCCCGACCTGTTGGCGCTGCGCACCGTGTCGCATTCGTCGGCGGTCGCGCTCTTGAACCGGCTGCGCGCGTTCTTCGACCAGCAGATCGTCGATCTCGGCGGCTTTTCGAATCACGAGTTCATCGCTCAGGTCGCTCGCGCGGCGGACGATGTCTGGCTCGTGTGCGATCCGGCGATCGCGTCGATCGTCTCGGCGGTCGACTTGTTGCATGAGCTCACCGAGGCGCAGTTCGATACACGCCGCGTCGGCCTCGTCGTCAACAAGTTCGATGAGCAGCTGGGACTCACGGCCGAACAAATTTCGGCACGGCTCGAGCTTCCGCTCGTCGCCACGCTGCCGGCGCGACGCGCGCCCCTTGGGCGGGCGGCGAACCAAGGCAAGCTGCTCGCGGAGACGGCCGAGCGCGACCCCTATGTACGCGCGCTCGGTGCGCTCGCTGAGCGGCTTGTCATAGGCGCCGTTGAGGCCGAGCGCGCGGGCAGCGCCGGGCAGGGGGCGCTTGCCCGCCCTGGACGGTTGAAGCGCTTTCTCTCTTTTTCCAACAAGCGGTCATAGACGATGGCAAACGAAATCCAATTTGCCGACGATGCCTCTTCGTTCGCGCACACACAGCAGTTCCAGGACATCAAGAACGCGGCGCATGAGCACTTGCTCACGCGCATCGAGGAACTGGGTGCGGAGTTCGGCCGCTGGTCGAGAGCCGCGATCAATCAGTTCGTCGATCTCGAGATGGACAGCTTCGTGCGGCTGCGGCGCGTCCCGATCAACGAGAGCGAGGTGCGGCTGATCGCCGAGGCACTCACCAAGGAGCTCGCCGGCTTCGGGCCGATCGAGGACTTGCTGAACGATCCCGCGGTCGAGGACATCCTCGTGAACGGCTATCGCGACGTGTATGTGTCGCGCCACGGCATCCTTGCGAAGATGCAGGTGCGCTTTGCCGACAATGCGCACCTGCTGCGCATCGTGCGCCGCATTCTGGCGCCGATCGGCAGGCGCCTCGACGAATCGAATCCGATGGTCGACGCGCGCTTGCCCGACGGCGGACGCGTCAACGTCGTGATCGAGCCGCTTTCGCTTGAAGGGCCCGTCGTGTCGATCCGCAAGTTCCGCAAGGACCCGCTGCGTCCGGCCGATCTGCTCGCGAACGGCACGTACAACGCCGAGATCGGCGCGCTGCTCGATGCGGCCGTCGCCGCGCGCTGCAACGTGCTCGTCTCGGGCGGCACGAGCTCGGGCAAGACCTCGCTTTTGAACGCGCTCGCGTTTCACATTTTGGAGGCCGAGCGCGTCGTGACGATCGAAGATACGGCCGAGCTTTCGTTGAACCATCCGCACGTCGTGCGCCTCGAAAGCCGGCCGGGGGGCTTCGACGGCACGGGCCTCGTGACGATCCGCGATCTGCTGCGCAACACGCTCAGAATGCGGCCGGACCGCATCATCGTCGGCGAAGTACGCGGCGGCGAAGTGCTCGAGATGCTGCAGGCGATGAACACCGGCCACGATGGCTCGATGGGCACCGTCCATGCGAGCTCGCCGCGTGAGTGCCTCTACCGCCTCGAGATGCTTGCGGGCTTTGCCGGCTTCCAGGGCACCGAGTCGAGCTTGCGGCGCCAGATCGCCAATGCGATCGACTTCATCGTCCAGATCGGGCGGCTCTCCAACGGCAGGCGTCGCATTCTGTCGATCACCGAGATCACGGGCCTCTCCGACACGATCATCGCAACGCAGGAACTCTATCGTTACGAGCCGCTCATCGGCGCTGACGGCGAGGAGCTCGACAATTGGGTATCGCTCGGCATCCATCCGCATTCGCCGAAGCTTGCGCGGTTCAGGCAGGCGCTCGGCGGCGGCTCGCTTGGCGACGGCTTCGCGCACGATGGAGGATTCGGTGTCTAGCGGCTTCGCCTGGCTGGCGGCGCTGGCACTCGTATGCATGGCGCTCGCCTTGGTCCTCTGGCAGCGCGGCACGCGCTCGCAAGGGCGCGCGAGTGCCGAGCGCTTCGCCGACAGCCGTATCGGGCGGGCTTCGGGCGTTGATGCGAACGCGGCGGGCGGCCGAGGCGTGCCCGGCGGCGCGGCCGCGACCGCGCGGGGGAACGCGCCGGCATCGGCCGCGGGCGTGCCGACAGGGGGCTTTTTGCCGACGACGCCGCGCACGGCCTCTGCCATGCCCGGCGCAAGTGCGGCAGCGGTTGGCGCGGCGCGCGCGGCATCGCAGTCGGCGCGCCCGGCAGCCGATGCGCAATACGCAGGCGCGGGTGCCAGCGCGCATTGGCTGCGCGGCCATGGCGCGCGTTTCATGGCTGCGCTCGAAAACATGGAGGCGCGAGCGGGGCTTACCGGCATGCGCGCCCCGGTGCTCGCGTCGCTTGGCGCGTCGGCTGTGTTCTGCGCTTGGGCGGCGCTTTATGCGGGCCCACTCGCCGCGTGTGCCGGCGGGATCGGCTGCGTCGCCATCGGGGCGCTTTTCGTGGCGGCGCGTTCGCAGCGCCGCCGGCTCACCGTTGTCCGGCAATTGCCGGCGTTCCTCGATGCCATCGTGCGCCTCGTGACGCTCGGCAACAGCGTGCCGGCCGCATTCCAGTCCGCAGTGCAAACCACCGAAGCGCCGCTGCGCGAGTGCCTCGACCACGTTTCGCGGAATCTGCGCGCGGGCCTCGAAATCGATCGCGCGCTCGCTCACGTTGCCGTGATCTACCGGACGCGCGAGTTCGAGTTCGTGGGGGCCGTGCTGCGCCTGTCGGTCAAATACGGCGGCCGTGCCGACGTGATGCTCGATCGCATGTCGGTGTTCATGCGCGATCTCGAACAGGCCGAGCGCGAACTGACGTCGATGTCGGCGGAAACGCGCCTGTCGGCCTGCGTGCTGGTCGCGCTGCCGCTCATCATCGGCGGGTTTCTGATCGCGACGAACCCGGCGTACTTCAGCGCGATGTGGGTGGACCACGACGGACGGCGGCTCGTCTACATCGCCTTTGCCCTGCAAATCCTGGGCGGCTACCTGCTGTATCGCCTGACACGCTTGAGGTCCTGACATGCAGCCTGAACGGATCGTTGCACTCGCTGTCGCGCTCGCCGCGCTCGGCTGCGTGATGCTCGCCGGGCTCGCCTTAGCGCGCCTCGCGGCGGCGCTCCGCGGCGCGCGCACGCTTGCGAGCGCGCTCGATCGGCGCAGCACTGCGAGCGCCGCGGCCCCGAGCCCGGCAGCGCTTGGCGTGCCCGGCGCGGCGCAACGCGCGGATGGTCTCGACGCCGGCTCGTCCAACGGCGGCGTTCGGCCGACCGCGCGCGGCCTGCCTGGCGCGGGCGCGGGCGCCGCTCGCGCATCGGCACGCACCGTGCCCGAGCGGCTGGCGGGGCTGCGCGAGCGCATCGGTCACGCGGGTGTGCGCTGGCTCGACACGCCGCTTGGCAGGCGCGTCGTCGCCGTCGAAGACCGGCGTCTGCTCGATCAGTGCGGCTTCGTCCATGCGAACGCGCGGGGCCTTTTTCTCGTGTCACGCATCGTGAGCGCGTTTGCGACGCCTGCGATCGTCGGCTGGCTCGCGGGCGCCGACATTATCGGGAACCGTTTTTTGTTTTTCGCGCTGAACTTCACGGTGGGGTTCATGCTGCCGAAGCTCCTGCTCGAGCGGCGCGCGGCGGGGCGACGGCGCGCGGTGGTCGGCGAGATTCCGGTGTTCGTCGATCTGCTGCGGCTCTTGCAAGGCGTCGGCCTTTCGCTCGACCAGAGCCTGCAAGTGACGATCAACGACTTTGGCTCGATGCTGCCCGTGCTGTCCGGCGAGCTCGCGCTCGCGCAGCGGCAATTCGCGGCGGGGCGCACACGCGCGCAGTCGCTGCAGCGGCTGGCGACGAGCCTCGACAATGACGACCTGCGGGCGGTGGTGCGGCTGATGATCGAAGTTGATCGTCACGGCGGCGCGGTGCAAGAGCCGCTCAAGCAATTCGGCGAGCGGTTGCGCGAAACCCGCCGCGCGGTCTTGCGCGAGCGCATTGGCCGGCTGACCGTGAAGATGACGGGCGTGATGATTCTGACGCTCTTGCCTGCGCTTCTGATCATTACGGCTGGGCCGGGGATGTTGTCGGTGACGCGCGCGCTCTCGGCGGCTCATCACTGATGCGTACGGCGGCTATGGATATTGGGGGCCTTGCTTGCGAACCATGTCATTCGGATAGACCAGTCGAGCACGAAATGAAGCTGAAGCGTTCCGATCTTGCGAGTCTTTGCCTCACCGCTGCCTGCGCGGTGGCGGTTGCGTTCATGGGGAGCGCATGCGCGTTCAAGGAGTCGGGCTATGGCGTCGGTGCGAAGGCCGAGCGGGCGGCGGCACAGCAAAGCGCGCAAAAAGATCCTGTGCCCGATACGCCCGGCATGTATCTCGCGCTGATCGACCGGATGCAGACGCAGGGTCTCTACTACGCGTCGCTTGCGCATATCGACGCGTATGAAAAGCAATATGGCGCCTCGCCCGATTCGACGCTGCTGCGTGCCGAGGCGTTGCGCGCGACGGGCCAGCCCGAGGCTGGCGCCGCCGCCTATCGAGCGCTGCTTGCGACGCCGCTTGCCGCGCGCGGCTGTCGCGGGCTTGGTTTGATCGCCGGTGCGGCGGGCAACTTCGGCGAGGCGGCGAGCCAGCTTGCGCGCGCGGCGCAACTCGAGCCTGCCGACGCGTCGACGCTGTCGGACCTCGGTTACGCCCGACTGCGAGAAGGCGATATCGACGGGGCGCGCGTACCGCTCATGAAGGCGTCGGAGCTGGACGACGGCAATTCGAAGATTCTGTCGAACGTCGCGCTCTTGCTCATCGCGCAAGGTCACGGTGTGCAAGCGCGCGCGCTGATGGACGAGCGCAATTTCGCGGCCGACGTGCGCACGGCGATTAGAGAGGACGCCATGAAGGTCGCGGCCGCATGGCGCACGCGCCGCTCGAACGAGACGGCGCCGCCAAACGTATCGGCACAACAGGCGTCATCGAAAGCATCGACAGGGCCGGGTGCGACCATGGCCAATAGGCGGCCGGTGTCGCCGGATACCACGGCTTTTCAATCGGCGCCGCGGCTGCTGGAACGCTTCGCGCAGTAGCGGCTGACGGCTGGGCTTGTCAAGGAGCAGAAGATGAAACAGCGGATGATCGATGTCAAACGCGCGCGAAGCGCGGTGCTCTCGGTAGTTTGTCTGTGCGCGGCCATGGCGGCTTGTGGGCAGGAGAGCGCCGCGAGCGCGCCGCGAGCCGAGGATGCGAGCGAGGTTGGCCACGCGAGCCGCGCCTTGCTCGCCTTGCAGCGCGAGAGCACGGCGCACGGGGGCGCTTTGCCGATGCTCGGGGCCGAAGCGAGCCGCGCCTACAGGCGCTACCTGAAATCGTTCGAGACGCCGATCCCGGCCGAGTACCGCTCGGCGGTGGGCAGCATGTCCGGCGGCAATGGCGGGTCGGGTGCCGGTGGTTCGGGCCTCGGCGATTCAGCCGCGTTGTCCGCCGGTACGCAGTGAAGACAGGAGCAGCGAGTCATGCCCGCGAAACGCCTCCATGAGCCGCTGCCGCCCCGCGTGCGCGCGGCGGCGTCGCGCCGCACGTGTGGCGCGGGTAGCACGCGAGCACAGCGCGGTTCTGTGGCCGTTATCGTCGCGCTCTTCATGACGGTGGTCATCGCGGCGCTCGGCGCGCTCGATGTCGGCAACGTCTTTTTCGCGCGCCGCTCGATGCAGCGCATCGCCGATCTTGCGGCGCTCGCTGGCGCGCAGCGCATGGACAGCACATGCACCCAGCCGAGCTTGACCGCTACCGAGAACGCGGCGGCGAACGGCTTTACCGCGAATGGTTCCGGGCAAACGATCACTATCGTCTGCGGCCGCTGGGACATCAAGGACAACAGCGGCCCGAGCTACTTCTCGACCGGGAACGCGAACACGCCGTGGAACGCGGTGCAAGTGACGGTGACACGCACCGTGCCGTACTTCTTTCTCGGCCCGTCGCGGCAGGTGAACGCGACGGCGACGGCGCAGGCGACCGATATCGGCGCGTTCACGATCGGCACGACGCTCGCGCAGTTGCAAGGCGGCCTCGTGAACAGCCTGCTCAATAGCCTGCTTGGCGCGAACCTGAACCTGTCGCTCGTATCGTACGAGTCGCTCGCAAGCGCACGGGTGAAGATTCGCGATCTGATGGCCGCAGCGGGCGCGAGCACGGTGAGCGATCTGCTGTCGACGCAGGTGAGCGCCGCGCAGCTCGCCAATCTGATGTCGAGCGCGCTCGCGAGGACAACGGTCCCCGACGCCAATCTGCAAGCCGATCTGGCGACGCTGCAGGCGATCGCCAACAGCGGCATCTCGAACGCCGTGCAATTCCCGATCGGCAATGGGGCGGGCGCACCGGGGTTGCTCTCGCTCAGCGTGCCCGATTTGCAAAGCACGCTCGACGCGACGATAAGCCCGCTCGATGGGCTCGTCGTGGCGGCTGAGATCGCGCGGGCGGGGCAGGCGCCGATGGACATCGCCGCGGGGCTGAACATCGGGGGGCTCGGCGCGACGTTGAAGGTGCAGATCATCGAGCCGCCCGTGCTCGCCGTCGGCGAAGCGGGCGTTGATCCGGTGACAGGAACATGGCGCACCCAGGCGCACACGGCGCAGGTGCGCCTTTACTTGAAGATTGCGCTCGGTACACCCTCGCTTCCGCTCCTTGGCAGTCTCGGGGTTGATTTGCCCGTTGCGCTTGAAGCGGTGCCAGGCCAGGCGTGGCTCGAGGCGACCCATTGTTTGCCGTCGGCGGCGACAAGCACATCGGTCGTGGGCGTGCAGCCAGGCATCGCCAACGTGTGCGTGGGCGATTGGCCCGCGAACCCGCCGGCGTCGCAGCCTTTCACCTGCACGGTGCCCGCGACGCTCGTCAACGCGGGGCTGATCACCGTAACGGCCAATGCGGCGATACCCGCGGTCGTGCCGCTGGCGAGCGCGTCGTCGCTCACGTTCGATGGCATCTCCGGCAATGCCGACGATTACCAGAGCGCCAACTCGAACGCTGCCGGGGGGGTACTTGCGAATGCGCTGTCGGGGCTATCGGCATCGCTCGCGCAGCCGAATGGGCTGACGATCAACCTGCGCGGCCACGGCCTGCCGCTCGGCTCGATCGCGAGCGCGCTCGTGACGTTCCTTTCGCCCGTGTTGGACGTCGTTCTCGCGGGCATCGATCAAGCTGTCGATCCACTGCTGCAACTGCTCGGGGTACAGGTCAGCGTGGCCACGATCCACGACTTGTCGCTGACGTGCGGCGCGTCGCAACTGGTGAATTGAAATCGAAAGTGAAGCCTCAACCGTAAAAGAAAGAGTCGACAATGAGAAGCGCCAACAAAATCGAGGACCTCGACATCTATGTCTTGGAGGGCAAAGCCGACATTGTCGAGCGCGTTGCACGCTGCATGGCGAGCTTCGATGTCGACGTGATCCGCGCCGACGATCTCACGGTCTCCCCGGAGCGCGGCGGCTCGCGCGCCTCGCTTGCGGTGATCAGCGTGAGCGTCATCGACAGCGGCGCGCTCTTGCTGCGCGACTGGCAGGCGCGCACCGGCATCCCGGTGATCTGGGTCGGCGCCGTGCCCCGCGAGCGCGATGCCGCAACGTATCCGCCGGAGTACTCGCATGTGCTGCCGCTCGATTTCACGTGCGCGGAGTTGCGCGGCATGGTGTCGAAACTGGCGGTGCAACTGCGTGCGCACGTGGCGCAAGCGGCCGCCCCGAGCGTGCTCGTCGCACATTCCGAACCCATGCAGGCGCTGCTGCGGGAGGTCGAAACCTTCGCCGACTGCGACACGAGCGTGCTGATACGCGGCGAGACGGGCGTCGGCAAGGAACGCATCGCGCAACTGCTGCATGAAAGGCACTCGCGCTACCAGGGCGGGCCGTTCGTTGCCGTCAACTGCGGCGCGATTCCGGACGGCCTTTTCGAGTCGCTCTTCTTTGGTCATGCGAAGGGCTCGTTCACGGGCGCCGTCGGGGTGCACAAGGGCTATTTCGAGCAGTCCGCCGGCGGCACGCTCTTTCTCGACGAGATCGGCGACTTGCCGCTTTACCAGCAAGTGAAGCTCTTGCGCGTGCTGGAGGACGGCGCCGTGACGAGGGTCGGCTCGGCGACGCCCGTGAAGCTCGATTTCCGGCTCATCACCGCGACGAACAAGAACCTGCCGCAACTCGTCAAGCAGGGCACCTTCCGCGCCGATCTTTACTACCGGCTTGCGGTGATCGAGCTACGCATTCCGACGCTCGAGGAGCGTGGCGCCGTCGACAAGATCGCGATCTTCAAGGCGTTCATCGCCTCGGTGGTGGGCGCGGATCGGCTTGCCGAACTGCCCGAGATCCCGTATTGGCTGGCGGACGCCATCGCCGACACATACTTCCCGGGCAACGTGCGCGAGCTGCGCAACCTGGCCGAGCGCATCGGCGTGACCGTTCGACAGATCGGCGCGTGGGATGCCGCGCGGCTGCAGCGCTTGATTGCCCACGCGCGCAATGCGCAGCCGGCGCTGGCCGAGAGCGCGAACGAGCCGATCGTCGACCGGAGCAAGTGGGACATGGCCGAGCGAAGTCGCGTGCTGGCGGCGCTCGCGACGAATGACTGGCGGCGGCAGGATACTGCACAGTATCTGGGAATCAGTCGCAAAGTGTTGTGG
>DASZGN010000097.1:0-10330 GCA_035938775.1 Trinickia sp. | reverse complement strand
GCATGGAGGCGCGCGAGTCGCCATGCCTCTCGCGCCTTGCCTGGCGCGGCTGTCGCAGAAAGGTAGCGCCGTAAGCCGCGTGAGCGCGCGAGCGCCGTGCCTCATGGCATGGTGATTGCCTGAATCAGCGGGAACGCGCGTCGTCATCGTCCGACCGCGAAACGCTCGCAGCACCCGTCACCGCTTCCCGAAGGAGACCTGTCATGGCCGCGATCACGATCACCGACTTGAACATGACGCGCGACATGCCGCGTCAATCGATGTCGCTCATCCGGGGCGCCGGCGCGCCATGGGTCTTCGGCTGGATTCAGGCCTATGCGCCGCCCGTGGCGAGCGTCGGCCCCATGATCAATTTCTATCAGACCAACAACACGTTCTACGCGAACCAGATCGTCAATCAGATCCAGGCCATCGACGTCAACAACGCGGGCGCGAATTCCAATCTCACTGTCCTCGCCGGCGAAAACGGCAAAAACGGCCTGGGCTGAAGGCGCTCACCGGGGGCGCCTCATGGCAACCCAGTTCATCTGGACTTCGGCATCGATGAGCGATGTCGGCCTCGTGCGCAACATCAACGAGGATGCCTGCCTCGACATGCCGCAGCGCGGCCTGTGGGCGGTCGCCGACGGCATGGGCGGCCACGCCGCCGGCGACGTCGCGAGCCGCATGATTATCGACGCGCTAGCCGCGCTCGATGTGCCGGCAAGCCTTGCGCAATTCGCCGCCGCGGCACGCGACGCACTTCAGACGGTGAACCTGCGGTTGCGCAACGAAGCGGCTTCGCGGCGCGTACGCACGATCGGCAGCACAGTGGCCGCTTGCATCGCGAGCGGGCGTAGTTGCGCGCTGCTATGGGCCGGCGACAGCCGCATCTACCTTTATCGCGACACGTCCCTGCAGCAGCTCACGCGCGACCATAGCCAGGTCGAGGAACTGAGGGCGCAGGGCTATCTGACGGCCGAAGAGGCGCGCCATCATCCGGCGCATCACCTCATCACGCGCGCGGTTGGCGCGGCTGATTGGCTCGAGCTCGACGAAACGCGCGTCGACGTTCGCGACGGCGACGTCTTCCTGATTTGCAGCGACGGGCTCACGAACGAGATCGAAGACGTCGGCATCGCGCTCGCGCTGACGCTTGCGGGCGGCGATTGCGGGGCGGCCGTGCACGCGCTCGTCGATATGGCGCTGCGCGAGGGTGGGCGCGACAATGTGTCAGTCATCGTGATGCGCGCCGCCGATCCGGGCGCCGCCGATCAAACCCTCGTCAATCCATCGGTCACGCCGTGAAGATGCGCTAGGGCCCGTTCACACTAATTACAGGCCCTAGACGAATGGCTTCGGTTCCTGGACGTCCACGCGAAGATCGTCCATCACCACGGTTTCGATCGTCTCGCCGTGCTCGTCTTCGCTCACGACCTTGATCGGCAGACCGGTCGTTTCATCGAGCCAGAGACGATAGCGATGCACGCCGCTCACGGCACACCCCGGTCCGCCTTCGACGACGACATGCCGCGCGGCACGCTCGCCGACCGACTCATCGCCGATCACGCGCGCGCTGCCGCTCGCGCCCAATTGCCTCACGTTCGCGAGCAGCGAGCCGAGATCGGTTCGTTCGATGCGGTGCCCCTGTGGCCCTTGAATCAGCGGGTGATCGAGACCGAGCGTCAACTTGGGGAACGTATGAAAGCCGAACGGCCAGAGCAGCAACTTGCCGGTTTCCGGGTTGTAGGAGAGCACCGCGCCCGCGTGCGGCCGAACAAAGTCCATGCGAATCCAGCCCGGCTTGCGGTAGCAATAGCCGCACTCGAACGGCTCGCCGTTGGCCGGCGTCGATCGGAGCGTCACTTCGTAGTTCTCGAGCGCGTTAAAGCGCGCTTCGGCACCATCGATGAGATCGGCTCCGGCTTCGTTGCCGATTGCGTTTCCCGAGCATCCGCGCGCCGCCGCTGAAGGTCTTCGCATGCCGCTCTCCTATACTCAGCCAGGAAGGGAGTCGAATCGATTGTGTGCCGCCGCTCGGCCGCTTGCAATGTCGTGAACAAGGAGAACTGCGACTCATGCCCGAAAACGCCGAATACCGCATGGCGACCGTCTGGCGCATCGGCGCGCCCGTGCGGGATGTCTGGGACGCGATCCACGACGCGACGAGCTGGCCGCTCTGGTGGAAAAACGCCGAGGCGGTGCGCGAGATCGAAGCGGGTGCAGCCGACGGCCTGAATGCCGTGCATCGATACACATGGAAAGGCGTGCTGCCGTACCGTCTGATCGTGGACGTGCGCGTCACCCGCGTCGAGCCCTTCGTGACGCTTGAGGGCGAAGCGAGCGGCGAACTTGAAGGTGTCGGCCGTTGGCATTTCGCAGCGCTTGGCGCTGGCACCATCGTCCATCATCATTGGCATGTGCGCACGAAGAAGGCGTGGATGAACGCCGTGGCGATTGCGCCCTTGGCACCGCTTGCCCGCGCCGTGTTTCGCTGGAATCACGACGCGATCATGCACGAAGGCGGCCTCGCCCTTGCGCGACGCCTCGATGCGCAAGCGATCGCGATCGAGCATGGGTCGTATTGAATATTGAACGCTGTTTTGACGCGAGCAACTCAGCCTTTATCGCGAACGGCACCGCCCTGCCCCTGATGACGGAAATCTTTCGAGCGAATGCCGTGCTTCTTGAGCAGCATCTGAAGATGCGAACGGTTCATCTCGCAGCGTCGCGCAAGCTCGGCCACCGTGCCGCCCGTTTCCTGCAACCCGCGTTCGAGAAACGCGCGTTCGGCTTCGTCGCTCGCCGCGCGCTTCGCTTCGGCGAGCGATATCGGGACGGCCGGCAAACTCGCGGCGCCCTCGACGCCAGCCGCCTCGGCCCTGGCTGCGGCGGTGGCGGGAGGCTGCGGCCGAGTGTCTTCGGGCAGATGATCGAGATCGGCCACATCGCCAGCGAGACACGAGAGGCGATAGATGAGATTGCGAAGCTCGCGGATATTGCCGGGGTACGCGTAGTTGAGCAAAAACTCGCGCAGCTTCGGCGTCATCTTGACGGGCCGGCGCTTGAGCGCCTCGGCCGCCTCGTCGCCGAAGTACGAGAAAAGCAGCGGGATTTCGTCGCGCCGCTCGCGCAACGCCGGCAGTGTCAGATGAATGACACTCAACCGATAGAACAGATCCTCGCGAAAAAGCCCCTGCTCGCTCATCTGACGCAGGTTGCGGTTGGTGGCGGCGACGATGCGCGTATCGACGGCGATCGCCTCGTCCGATCCCACCCGCTGTATCTCATGCGCCTCGAGCACACGCAAAAGCTTCACCTGGCCGCTTAACGGCAGCTCGCCGATTTCGTCGAGAAAGATCGTGCCCGTATGCGCGCTTTCGAACTTGCCCTTGCGATCGCTCGACGCGCCCGTGAATGCCCCTTTCTTGTGCCCGAAGAGCTCGGACTCGAGCAGGTTGTCGGGAATCGCGCCGCAGTTCACGGAAATGTAGGGCTTGTCGGCGCGCGAGCCATTCGCGTGAATGACCTTCGCCATCAACTCCTTGCCCGTGCCGCTCTCGCCGTCGATGAGCACGGGCAGATCGGTCGGCGCGGCTTTTTCAGCAATCTCGAGTGCGGCGAGCAGCTTCGGATTGTCGCCGAAGGTTCCTTCGAAGACGAAGCTGCGATCGATGAGCGCCTGCTTGCGCATGCGCGTAGTGAGTTCGGCCGCGCCTACCGCGTGCGGCTCGAGCTCCGCGGCCTCGACGAAACGCTCCTTGCGCGAGAGCTGCATGACGTCGTCGCGCAGCGTGTTCACCTGATTGAGGAGCTTTTCGACATCGGCGCGTTCGAGCTTCGGCGCCCAGCGCAGCATCGAGCGCACGATCTCGATTTTTTCGAGGAGCCCCGCGTATGAGACTGTCGTGCTGCCGAGGCCGAGAGGGTCGAAGAGTTTCATGGCGGCGGGCTCGTTCCGTAAGTGGACAGACCTCAGGCACTGCTCAACTGCTTCTGAACCAATTGGTAGTACATGCCCTTGCGTTGCACGAGCTCGTCGTGCCGCCCGTCCTCGACGATCGCGCCGTCGTAGAGCACGAGGATCTTGTCGGCGCGCATGATCGTGCTCAGGCGGTGCGCGATGATGACGGCCGTGCGGCCCTTCAGAATCTCCTGCATGTTCGAGAGGATGTTGCTTTCCGATTGCGTGTCGAGCGACGACGTCGCTTCGTCGAAGACGACCAGGCGCGGATTGTGATAAAGCGCCCGCGCGATGCAAAGCCGCTGGATCTGCCCGCCCGAAAGCCCTACGCCGCGCTCGCCCACGATCTGCTCATAGCCGAGCGGCATCTTGCTGATGAACGCGTGCGCGTCGGCCATTTTCGCGACCTCCTCGATGCGGCGCCGGTCCGGGCTCGCATCGCCGCACGCGATGTTCTCGGCGACCGTGCCCGAGAACACGAGATTCGTCTGCATCACGTAGCCGATCTGCGCGCGGTAGTACGCCTGATCGACGATGCTCATGTCGTAGCCGTCGACGACGATCTTACCGTCCGTCGGCGCATAAAAGCCAACGAGCAGCTTCGCGAGCGTCGTCTTGCCCGAGCCGCTTCTGCCGACGATCGCGACCATTTCGCCCGGCTTGATGTCGAAGCTGATGTTCTCGAGCACATAGGGCGTCTCGTTGCCGCCGTAGCGAAAATAGACCCCGGTGAGCTTGATGTCGCCTTGCAGGTCCGGCAGCAGCACGCGCGAGGCCGAATCGGCCGGCTTTTGCTCGGGCTCGATATCGAGCACGTCGCCGAGCCGCTCCATGGCCACCGCCGCGTCGTTCATGAGGCTCCAGAGCCCGACGAGCCCCATCAACGGCGCAAGCACGCTGCCCATGAACGCGTTGAACGCGATCAACTGGCCGATGGAGAGCTCCTGCGCGAGCACGAGCTTCGCGCCGACCCAAAGAATCACGATCGTCGTGGCCGCATGGAGCAACTGGCTGCCGAGCCCGACGAGGATATGAAACGATTGCGCGCGGTACTGCACATCGAGCGCTTTCGCGTACTTATGCTCCCACTTGAGCCGTACCGAGCGCTCCACGCCCATGCCTTTTACGGTTTCGATGCCGCCGAGCGTTTCCATGAGGAATGACTTCGCCTCCGTCGAGGCCGCGAACACGTCGCGCGCATAGCGCTTGATCTTCGGCGTCGCGAGCGCCGTCAACGCCATGATCGGCACGACGAATCCGATCAGGAGCAACGTCAACTTCACGTTGTAAAGAAACATGACCGTGAAGTAGATGGCGATCATGAGCAGATTGAGCACAGTCGTGACCGTCGATTCCGTCAGGAACGCGCGGATGGTCTGATTTTCCTGGAACCGCGCGAAGACATCGCCGGTCTTTCGTTTCGCGAAGAATGCGAGCGGCAGCGACATCGTGTGCTTGAAGAACTGCGACATCATCGAGAAGTCGAGGCTGCGCACCATGAAGTTCGACAGATGCGCACGAATCGTCGTCATCAGCTGCGTGAACAGATTGGAGATGACGAGGCCCACGATCAAGAGATTCAAGAGGCTCACGTTCTGATGGACGACGACGCCGTCGAGAATGTTCTGAATGATGAGCGGCGGGACGACACCCAGCACTTGAATCACGAACGTCGCGAGAAAAAGGTGCGCGAGGATCCTCTTGTACGGCCTCAGATAGCCGATGAAACGCACCCAGGGCGAGCGCGACGCCGCCGCCTGCGCGCTCGTCTCGCTGGCCGTGAACAGCAGGCACGTGCCGCTCCAGCCGCGCTCGAACTCCTCGACCGTGAGCTTGCGAAATCCGAGCGCGGGGTCCGCGATGCGCACCCAGCGCTTGGAGATCCCGTAGACGACGACATAGTGGTAGCCCTCCCAATGCACGATGAACGGCAGCTCGAAACCGAGCATCGCCTCGTATGTGCATTGCACGCCGCGCGTCGTAAAGCCGAGCGACTCGCCCGCGCGGGCCAGACTGTCGAGCGTCGCGCCCTCAGTCGTGACATTGGCCAGCTCGCGCAGCTTGCCGAGCGTCATCGGAATGCCGTAATGGCGGCAGATCATCGCGAGGCACGCGGCGCCGCAATCCATCTCCTCGGCTTGCTCGACAAGCGCAAAGCGCTTGATGAGCTTCGCGCCCATTTCGTCGCGCGCGTGCAGGTCTAGCGTGACCGGGCGCTTGCGCCGCTCGGTGAGCAGCTTGTGCCGCTGCAGCTCGCGGTCCATGAAACGGATGCGCTCCTCGAGCACTTCGCGCAGCTTCGGGTTGCGCTCGAGCATGAAGTGCAAGGTCTTCTCGGGAATGACGATGAGACGCACGTCGGTCACGGCCGTCACCGTCGCCTGCTGCTCCTGCCGCAACACGCAGGCGCGTTCGCCGAAAATCGCGCCGTCCGTAAGCGTCGCGAGCGGATATTCGTCGCTGTCAGCGCGGTACGTCACGCGCACCTCGCCCTGGCGAACGACGTAAAGCCGCTTGTCGTCGCGCGCGCCTTGCTTGAGGATGTCCTTGCCGGCCGGTACACGTTTGACGCCGACGCTCGAGACATATTCCTCGAGCTCGGCGCGCGTCAGCTTGCCGCGCAAGTCGAAGAGCCGGGCGACGAAGCCGCCGGCCGAGCTGATCGCCACATAGCTCGTCACGAACGATCGCGCCGCTTCATTCGCGGCGAGCACGGGCTCGATCGCCGTGCGCGGAATGAAAAGCAGCTCGGCTTTCGACGACGCCCGCACCGACGCCTCGGCCCAGTAGTCTCTGAGCATTGCGATTTCGGCAAACGCCTCGCCCGCCTTCCTCACACCGAGGCTGATCTCCTTGCCGCTTTCTTCCGTGAAAAGACGCACGGTGCCCGTGCGCACGACGAGGAGCCCTTCGGCGCGCTCACCACGGCGGCATACCGTGTCGCCGAACGCGAACGTGCGCAGCTCGGCCTGTCCCGCGAGGCGCTCGAGCTCATCTCGGGTAAAGAGCGACAGCGGCTCGACCGAGGACAAGAATTCCGCCAGTGACTGAACCTCGGCCGGCTCCGGTGCGTGCGCGTCCATGAATGCTTGCCTTCGCGCTCGTTCAGCGCGCTTCGATGATGTGTTCCTGCGCCCGTGCCGCGAGCCATTCCTCGCGCAAGAGTCGCCGCACTTCCGATGCGACGTCGGGCTCGAGCGTCGCCGGATACTTCGCCGTCACCGAGAAGATCTCGTAGAACGAACCGTCAGGCGCCGCGAACGGACCGATCAAATCGCCCGCCTGCGCGTTGAACACCTTCGCTTCGATCTCGGTCTTCAGCGAGCCGCGCAGCACCTTGCCGATCACGCCGCCGCGCTCGCGCGTATCGGCGATCGAATGCTCGCGCGCCATCTCGGCGAAGCTTTCCGGATCGTCGGTGAGGATCGACATCATCTCTTTCGCCTGCCCCTCCGACTCGAGCACGATATGGCTCACCTCGACGCAATCGAACTTCGGCGAGTTGAGCTTGAAGTAGGTCTCGACGGCCTCGTCGCCAGCTATCCCGGCGAGCATCTTCTCCTGGTACAGCATGTCGGTCACGTAGGCTTCGAACTCGTCGAGGCTCACGCCGAACGCGTCGAGATAGCGGTTCATGTCGGCTGCGCGGTGCAGGCCGCGCACGCGGCGGAACTGATCGGCGCGGGCCTGGATCTCGTCCGTCGATACGCGCACACCGAGCTTTTTCGCGGCGATGACCGTGAGCCGGTCGCGGACCTGCTGCTCGACGAGATTTTCGAACTGCCCGTTGAGCTTCAACACTCGAATGAAGTCGTCGGTGTCGATGACTTCCTCGTCGATTCTCACGATTGACGCCATGTCCGTCTCCTTTGCCTCATTCGCACTGCTTAACCTGCGATCTGCCTGAACGGGTCGAGCGCGAAGTCGATCAGGCGGCGCTCGCGCACCACGATCTCGGCCGTTGCCGTCATGCCGTAGCGCAATGGGTAGTTCGCATCGCCGATCGCGTAGTAGTTGCGCGCGAGCGTCACACGGCCCTCGTAGACCGGCAGCTTCGTGCGCACCGAAGGCTTCGCGGCCGGTGATATGTACGCGAGCGTTCCGTCGATTGCGCCATAGCGCTGATACGCGAACGCATTGAACTTGAGCTTCACGCGCTGCCCTTCACGCAAGAAAGCGCGGTCCTGCTCAGCGATCTCGACTTTCACCACGGGGCGCGCATTCGCCGGCGCAATGCCGCCAAGCGGCGTGTTGGCCTGGATCTTGTCGCCGGGCTGCGTGGTCGTCACCTCGGTAATGACGCCCGACACCGGCGCGAGCACGAGCAGGAAGTTGTCCTTGTCGATATTCTCGAAGCGGATGCGCGCGGCGGCGTCGGCAGCCAAGCGCGCCGTCTGCACTTGAAGGCGTAGCTTGTCTTCGGTATTGGCGATTTCGCGCAGTGTCGCGTCGTATTCAATGCGCAGTTTCGTGAGCGTGTCCGCACTGCCTTCGAGTTGCGCCTTCGCCTGCGCAAACTCGTGACTCGATTGCGCTTCGAGCTCCGCGAGCCGGGCCTGCGCGATATGCACGTTGTTTTCCGCTTGCTGGTACGCACTCTTCTTTTCTTCGGCCTGCGTTTGCGACACGCCGCCGCCGCCCGGCAGCGCAAAGAGGCGCGCGAACTTGTCGGCTTCCGCCTTGGCCAGATCGCGCGCTCGCATGGCGTTATCAATATTGCTGCGCGCCGCATCGAGCTGCGCCTTTTGCGCCTGCGCGAGCTTGCTCGTGCCCTCGGCGATGCGGTTCTCGTGCAGATGTTCTTCGACTTCGATCTGCGCCTTGAGCGCGTCCGCCTTACGCTGCATCAACCCCTTTTTCTGCGGAAACTGCTGCCATTCGCGCTCCGCATCCTCGAGCTTCAAGCGCGCGTCGAGCGCGTTCGTCGCCGCTTCGATCGCACCTCGCGCGTTGATGCGGCCGATCACATCGTCCTTCTTCACGGGCTGCCCTTCGGCGATGTAGATGTCGGCCAGCTCGCCGTCGACGGGCGCATAGATGCGACGCACTTCGGACTCGGGCGCAAGCGCGCCCTCGGCCGTCACGATCACGTCGGCCCGGCCGATGAACGACCAGGCAAGCGCGATGACGATAAGCGCCGCCACAACGACGATTGTGGCCTCGATGATCCGCCTCGGCTCTTCGGTCAGGATCGCGATGCCCTCGGCACCGTGGTCTTCGAGCGCCTCGGTTAGCGGCCCGAGGCGGCCCGGCTCGCGCCCGGCGCTCACTGCGCGCTCCCTTGCGCCGCCGCGAGCTGCTTTTGCAGCTTCACGGCGTGCGTCTGAAACGGCGGCGTCGCGAAACGCGCCGAGTTGAGCGCATCGGCTGCGGCCTGCACGCGGCCGGCGCGCGCGTCGCTCTCGATCTGGCGGTACCGGCGCAGATCGTCGCGCACGAGCGCGAGGCCCGCGAGCCGCGGATACCGCTCGGCATAGTCATCGATGAGCGCCGGCAGCGCATCGAGCCGCGCGGGAGGCGCGTCGTTGAGCGCGGCTTCGATCGCTGTCTTCAGACGCTCGAGCGCAGCCACGTACACCGAATCGTCGCTTTGAAGCTTGCGCAGATGGCTGAGAGCATCCGCATAGGGTTCGCCGAAATCCGGCACATACGAGGCGATCTGCTCGAGTGCGCGCTGATGCTCGTTCGGGTCGTCGTTCCAGCGAGCGATGAGCGACGCGATGACAGGCTCGTCGCGGTAGATCGCGATCGGCCCGTCCGGACCGCCGCGCCCCACCCAGAACGCTTCGAGCTCGCCCATCCAGCCGATTGCGTCGACGAGCCGCACGGCCTCGCGGTTGTGGCTCGCAAGCGTCCTCATGTCACCGGCAAGCGCGCGGGCACGGTCGAACGCATGCGCCTTCACCGCCGCAAGCCAGCCCGGCACCTTCGCCTTCATCAACGCCTCGGCGCCCGTTGCTTCGAATGGCGCATCGCCCGGATGTCGCGTGAGATAGTGGTCGGCCAATTGCGCCGCCGCATCGAAGCGCCCCGCCGCGACGAGCGTCTTCATGTCGCGTTGCGGATTGCCGCGCAGGTACAGCGCGGCGGCGAGCACGCAGAGGATGACGAGCGCCGCACCACCCCAACGGCCGACGCGCCGCATGTCGGGTGCGGTACTGCCGCCTAGCGCAACGCTGAGCTCGGCAATGAACGTCGCCACTTTGCCCGGGCGCCGTGGCGCGTCCCGTGCGGGCACGCCCGCCTGCGATGCGGCCTCGTGATTGACTTCGTCTTCCTGCGAGCGCACCGGATCAACGCAGAAGATGTCCAGAAACGAATGCGGCGCGGCGATGAACGTCGTCCTGTCCATATCCGCCACTGGCAAAGGCGCTGCCGCTGAGGGTG
>DASZGN010000096.1:0-27486 GCA_035938775.1 Trinickia sp. | reverse complement strand
TCGAGCGCGGTGCCGAAGGCATCGCGGGCGCGCGCAGCCTCGCCAACTCGGCGGCGACGCTCTGGCACCCGCAGTCGCATTTCGACTGGGTGCGGCCCGGCATCATCCTGTATGGCGCGTCGCCGTCCGGCGTGAAGGCCGCAATCGAAGGCACGGGCTTGCAGCCGGCCATGACGCTCGCATCCGAGCTGATCGCCGTGCAGACGCTCGCGAAGGGGGAGACGGTCGGCTACGGATCGTCCTTCGCTTCGACGGGGTCGATGCGCATCGGCGTCGTCGCCTGCGGTTATGCCGACGGCTATCCGCGCTGTGCGCCAGAGGGCACGCCGATCATCGTCGACGGGGTGCGTACGCGCGTGGTCGGACGCGTGTCGATGGACATGATCACCGTCGATCTCACGCCATGCCCCACCGCGAACGTCGGTTCGCGTGTCGAGCTGTGGGGCACGCAGTTGCCGATTGACGATGTGGCGCGCGCCTGCGGCACGATCGGCTATGAGCTGATGTGCGCGGTCGCGCAGCGCGTGCCGGTGCGCGCGGAGTAAGCGCCGGCCGTTGCGAGCCGCTTTCGAATTTTTCGAACAACCAGAACGAACAAGAACAGCCGGGAACTGCGTGGCGAAACAGAAAACGACGTACACCTGCACCGAATGCGGCGGGCAGTCGCCGAAGTGGCAGGGCCAATGCCCGGCGTGCGGCGCGTGGAACACGCTGGTCGAGACGATCGCCCCAACGGCCGGCGCGCACCGCTTCCAGTCGCTCGCGAAAAGCGCGCCCGTACAGCGCCTGGCCGATATCGAGGCGGCCGACGTGCCGCGTTTTTCGACCGGCATCGGCGAGTTCGATCGGGTGCTCGGCGGCGGCTTCGTCGCGGGCGGCGTCGTGCTGATCGGCGGCGACCCGGGCATCGGCAAATCCACGCTGCTGCTTCAGTCGCTCGCCTCGCTTGCCGAAGAGCGGCGCGCGCTCTACATCAGCGGCGAAGAGTCGGCCGCGCAGATCGGCTTGCGGGCGCAGCGTCTCGCGCTCATCGAGCCGGGCTCGAAGGCTGCCGAACTCAAGCTGCTCGCCGAGATCCAGCTCGAAAAGATCCAGGCCGCGATCGAGGCCGAGCGGCCGGACGTGGCCGTCGTCGACTCCATCCAGACCATCTACTCCGATGCGCTCACCTCGGCCCCCGGCTCGGTCGCGCAGGTGCGCGAGTGCGCGGCGCAGCTTACCCGCGTCGCGAAGCAATCGGGCACGACCGTTGTGATGGTCGGGCACGTGACGAAGGAGGGCAGCCTCGCCGGGCCGCGCGTGCTCGAGCACATCGTCGACACGGTGCTGTATTTCGAAGGCGATACGCATTCGTCGTTCAGGCTCGTGCGCGCGTTCAAGAACCGCTTCGGCGCCGTGAACGAGCTGGGCGTGTTCGCGATGACCGAGCGCGGGCTGCGCGGCGTGGCCAACCCGTCGGCGCTCTTCTTGTCGCAGCACGAGCAGGTCGTGCCGGGCTCGTGTGTTCTGGTCACGCAGGAGGGGTCGCGGCCGCTGCTTGTCGAGGTGCAAGCGCTGGTCGATACGGCGCACGTGCCGAATCCGCGTCGTCTCGCGGTCGGGCTCGAGCAGAATCGGCTTGCCATGCTGCTCGCCGTGCTGCACCGGCACGCCGGCATTGCGTGCTTCGATCAGGACGTGTTTCTCAACGCGGTGGGCGGAGTGAAGATCGCCGAGCCGGCCGCCGATCTCGCGGTGCTGCTCGCGATCCATTCGTCGATGCGCAACAAGCCGCTGCCGAAGGGGCTCATCGTATTCGGCGAAGTGGGGCTGGCCGGCGAGATCCGGCCTTCGCCGCGCGGGCAGGAGCGGCTGAAAGAAGCCGCCAAGCTGGGTTTCACGGCCGCTCTTATCCCGAAGGCCAACGCGCCGAAGCAGCCGATCGACGGCTTGCAGGTGCTTGCGGTCGAGCGCATCGAGCAGGCGATCGATCGGGTCAGGGAGCTTGAATAGCGGCCGCGCGGGCGAGTGCTTGCTCGCCAATCATTCGCCGCGTTGAAACAGCAAATGGCGGCGCGCCTCTTCGACGGTGAGCACTGGCGAGACGCAGCAATCGAGCGGCTCGAGTAATTCGAGCCATGCTTCGAGTCTCTCGGTGGCGAAGCGCGCGGCTAGCTCGCGGGTGAGCGCGGCCGCATCGGCGCCGCCGATTGCCTGGCCGAGGCTCCAATGCCGGCTCGCCCAGTCGGGCCGCCCTAGTGCGCGACACAGCCTTTCCCAAAATTTCAGCTCGAGCGCGCCGACGGCGAGCCAGCGTCCATCGGCCGTGCGATACACGTTGTAGCAAGGCACGCCGCCGTTTAGCAGTCCGCCGCCCGCGCGTAGCGCGGCGTCGACGCTGCCAGCGTCGTCCGTCACGCCAGCCGCGCCGGCAGGGTGCGACGCATGCGCATCGCCGTTTTCGAGCGTCGCCTGCGCGACGACGTTGAAGGCGTGGATCTCATGCGTCATCGACACATCGATGAACGCCCCGTCTCCGCCGCGCGCCACGTGCCAAAGCGCGGCGAGAATTCGCGTGACGGCGCTCGAAGCGCCGCCAAGCAGATCGGCGATCTGGATGTTCGGTAGCACGGGCGTGCCATCGCTCGTTGCGATCTGATCGAGCACGCCTGCGTAGCCGAGATAGTTGATGTCATGCCCGGGCCGCGGGGCGAATGGGCCGCTTGCCCCGTAGCCCGTGATCGCGCAGTAGACGAGCTTAGGATTGATCGCGGCAAGGCTCGCGTAACCCAAGCCGAGACGGTCCATGACGCCGGGACGAAAGCTTTCGACGAGCACTTGCGCTTCGCCTACGAGCGCGCGTAGCACCGTGCGGCCTGTCTCTGTCTTCAGGTCGAGCCGCGTTTCGCGCTTGCCGCGATTGACGATGCGATAGAACGCGCTCGGCATGCCGCTCGCTTTGTCGACGGGGCTTCGCATCATCGCGCGCGCGGGGTCGCCGGCGCCGGGCTCTTCGATCTTCAGCACGTCGGCGCCCAGCTCGACGAGCCGAAGCGTCGCGAGCGGGCCGGGCAGCAAGCGCGTGAGATCGAGCACGCGCAAACCTTGCAGGGGGGCATGCGTCGTCAACCAACACCTCCAATGGATCGTCCCGGCGCGTTTTCGCGCGAGAAGGCCGCGGGCGTCGCATGTGACGCAGCGCTCTTAGCCGATCTGTTCCAGTTCCTCGTGCGCATCAAGCCATTCGGCTTCGAGCGTGTCAAGGCGCGCATGAACGTCAGCTTGCCGCTTGAGCGTATCGGTCAGCTTCGTTTTCATCGAGGGCTCATAGCTGGCGGAATCGGCGACAAACGCATCGAGCGTCGCTTTTTCCACGTTCAGCGCGTCCATTTCCTTTTCGATCTTAGCGATGCGCGTTTGCAGCGGTTTTTTCAGATGCGCGAGCTTCTGGCGCACTTCAGCTTCCTGGCGGCGCTGGTCCTTGCGGTTCGGAGCCGCGCCGGCCGCGCCGCTTGTGCCATCCGTGTCACCAGCCGCACCCGCGCCCGCCGCCTTGGCCGCCGCGCGCGTCTCGGCCGCGTGCTGCAAGAGCCAGTCGCGGTAGTCGTCGAGATCGCCGTCGAACGGTTGCAGCCGATGATTGGCGACGAGCATGAACTGGTCGGTGCTCGCGCGCAGCAAGTGCCTGTCGTGCGAGACCAGAATCAGCGTGCCTTCGAACTGCGCGAGCGCCATCGTCAGTGCGTGGCGCGTTTCGAGATCGAGGTGGTTCGTCGGTTCGTCGAGCAAAAGCAGATTCGGCTTTTGCCAGATGATCAGCGCGAGCGCGAGCCGCGCCTTTTCGCCGCCGGAAAACGGTGCGATCGGCGCGCTCGCCATGTCGCCGGAGAAGTTGAAGCCGCCGAGAAAATCGCGCAGTTCCTGCTCGCGCGCCTCAGGCGCGATGCGGGCGAGATGCGCGAGCGGCGAATCGTCGGGCCGCAGGGTCTCCAACTGATGCTGCGCGAAGTAGCCGATCGCGAGTCCCCGGCCTTGACGCATCTCGCCCGAAAGCGGCGCGAGCGTGCCGGCGAGCGTCTTCACGAGCGTCGATTTGCCCTGGCCGTTTGCCCCAAGCAAACCGATGCGCTGGCCGTTCTGAATCGACAGCGCGATGCGTTCGAGAATCGGCGTCTGCCCGCCGTCATCCTTGCGATAGCCGCAGCGCACGTCATCCATGACGAGCATCGGGTTCGGCGCGGCATCGGGCGTGCGGAACTCGAACGTGAAGGGCGAGGCCACGTGCGCAGGGGCGATGCGCTCCATCTTCTCTAGCGCTTTCATCCGGCTTTGCGCCTGCCGCGCCTTGGTTGCCTTTGCCTTGAAGCGGTCGATGAAGCTTTGCAGGTGCGCCACCGTCTTTTGCTGCTTCTCGTAGGCGCTCTGTTGCAGCGCCAACTGCTGCGCGCGCAGGATCTCGAACTGCGAGTAATTGCCGCCGTAGCGCTTCACCTGCCGGTTCTCGAGATGCAGCGTGACATTGCAGACCGAATCGAGGAACTCGCGATCGTGCGAGATGACGACCAGCGTGCCGGCATAGCGGTGAAGCCACTCTTCGAGCCAGACGATGGCGTCGAGATCCAGGTGGTTCGTCGGCTCGTCGAGCAGCAGCAGGTCGGAGCGACACATCAGCGCTTGAGCCAGATTGAGCCGCATGCGCCAGCCGCCCGAGAAGCTCGCGACGCGCTCACGCGTTTGCGCGAGCGTGAAGCCAAGCCCGAGCAGCAGCGCTTCGGCACGCGCGGGCGCGGTGTAGCCGTCGGCATCGGCGAACGCTGCATGCGCGTGCGCGAGCGCCTCGCCGTCGTGCGCGGCCTCGGCTTCTCTGATGCCGGCCTCGATCTCGCGCAGCGCCGCGTCGCCGTCGAGCGTGTACTCGAGCGCGGTCTCGTCGGCGGCCGGTGTTTCTTGGGCGACGTGCGCGATCCGCCACGACGGCGGCAGCGAGAAATCGCCCCCGTCGGCATGCAGCTCGCCGCGCAGCACGGAAAAGAGCGTCGACTTGCCGGCGCCGTTCGCGCCGACGAGGCCGGCATTCTCGCCAGGGTTGAGCACGAACGAGGTGGCGTCGAAAAGCGGCTTGACCCCGCGCGCGAGGGTAAATTGATTGAAGCGGATCACGACAGGAAGGGCGGCTCGAAAAGCGCTATTTTAGACGGTGCCGCGCATAAGGCTTGTTTGCGGTCTTGCAAAATGGTTGGCATGGCACGCGAAAGTGTTTCGTAAGACCGGGCGGGCGGCGGCCCCGGGCGTGTGTGGGCCTCGCAGCCTTCGCGTCTTTCGCATAGACTGCGGTTTTTTCGGGGAGACTTCAATGAGTTCGGTCTATACCTTTTCCGCGCGCACTTTGGGCGGCGAGACGCTTGAGCTCGACCGCTATCGCGACAAAGTGCTCTTGATCGTCAACACGGCGAGCGAATGCGGGTTCACGCCGCAGTACGCCGGTTTGCAGCAGCTCTACGAGCGCTACGCCGCACGTGGCTTCGAGGTGCTCGGCTTTCCGTGCAACCAGTTCGGCCAGCAGGAGCCGGGCGACGCCGCGCAAATCGGCAGCTTCTGCGAAAAGAACTTCGGCGTGACGTTTCCGATGTTCGAGAAGATCGATGTGAACGGCGCTAACGCGCACCCGCTTTATCGTCATCTGACGGGCGAAAAGCCTGGGCTGCTTGGCACCGAAGCCATCAAGTGGAACTTCACGAAGTTCCTTATCGATCGCAAGGGCGAAGTAGTGAAGCGCTACGCGCCCGTGACGAAGCCCGATGCGCTCGAACGGGATATTGAGGCGTTGTTGTAGTCGATGGGTTTGCTTGTGGCGCGCGGCGATACGTCTCCAAGGGGGCTGGTCGCGCGCCAACGAGGAGCGCTTCGGAAATTCGAAAGGTAAAACCATCGAAACACGGCGAGCCGCTCGCGTCCTAATCCGTTAGGTGAGCTAACCTTCGCTCGGGGTTCCACGTTGCTAATAGCAGTGCACTGCATAGGCCGGCTACGCCGCAAACGACTAGTAAGGACGACGGCGGAATGCCCCTTCCCACGCCAAATCCGAGCATTGAAACGCTCACGACAGACGCGATCCGTGCACAAATCTTTGAGATCACAGAATACTGGAGATATTGAGGTCCCTTTAGTTCTATTTATTGCCTGCGCAGAACGTGCATGGCTTCGAGGCGTTGCACCCCGGTGGCGACATGATGCGGCGATCGGCAACTACGCATCGCCGCCTCGAGACGACGCATCGCGGACATCGCCTTGGACGCGCGCCCGGCATCACTGCGCCGCCGGCGCTATGCTAATGGCTCCGTTCAAACGAGGAGCATCCGATGAAACCGACGCGTGGATCCATGATCACCTTTCACCGCCCTGACGGCCAGGAGCTCCAGGGCTACTTGGCCACGCCGCAGAAGCTGGAGGGTGCGCCTGCCATCGTTGTGATTCAGGAGTGGTGGGGCTTGAACGACCAGATTCGCGGCGTGGCGGACCGGCTCGCGCAATCCGGATATCTGGCGCTCGTGCCCGATCTCTACCGCGGAAAATCGACGGTCGAAGAGGAAGAGGCCCATCACTTGATGAGCGGACTCAACTTTGGCGACGCTGCGGGCCAGGACATTCGCGGCGCCGTCGAGTATTTGAAGGAACGTTCCGGGCGCGTCGCCGTGATGGGCTACTGCATGGGCGGCGCGCTTGCCTTGCTGGTGCTCTGCCAGTCTCCCGATGTAGCGGCCGGCGTCGTGTGGTACGGCTTCCCTCCGCTCGAGTACATCGACGCGTCCGGAATCAAAGCGGCGGTGCTCGGCCACTGGGCCACGCAGGACGCGTTCTTTGCGGCCGAGACGGTCGATGTGCTGGAGGCAAAGCTGACCGACGCAAAAGTCGACGTCGAATTTCACCGCTACCTCGCCCATCACGCGTTTGCCAACGAGACCGCGGTCGGGCCCGGCCGAATCGCGCGGACTCAATTCGATTCGGCCTGGTCGCAAGCGGCCTGGGACCGCACGCTGACCTTTTTGGGCCGCAACCTGTGGCCGCAGCGTGCGGATACCGGCGGCCAATAAGCACCGCTGCGCCGGCCGGACGTACTCGGCGGGCGCTTCGGCTGGCTCCGGGTACTGCGTCTTTCTAAAGTGGACTGGGCTGGTTTTCGGTTCGGTCACTTACGTGGCTGGGTGACCGGCGGAAAGTTGCGGGAGCGAGAAGGAGGCGCGGTGACGTGTTTTAAGCGTGGGTGCGTTATCAGCGAATTCGTCTCTACAAAATCGGCGAAAAAAGCCGCGCCACATGCATGAGCACGCGCCGCAGCGCCGGCGCGCTGCGGTACTCTCTGCGATCCACTTCGTACGTTTCGTCGAAATCGCGCACGAGCATCGCTTCGACTTCGGCGGCGAACCCGTGGTCGATCGTCAGCACGATGATCTCGAAATTCAGGCGGAACGAGCGATTATCGAGATTCGCGCTGCCCACGGCTGCCGCGACGCTGTCGATCAGCACCACTTTCTGATGCAGGAACCCCGGCCGGTAGCGGAAGATGCGTACACCTGCGCGTATGAGGTCGTGTGCGTAGAGCTTCGACGCTTCGAACACAACAAAGTGATCGCGCCGGCTCGGAATCATGATGCGCACGTCGACGCCGCGCATCACGGCAAGCCGCAACGCCGAAAAGACGGCTTCGTCGGGAATCAGATAAGGCGTCGTGATCCAGATCCGTTCCTGCGCCGCGTTGATCGCCTCGACGAAAAAGAGCGACCCCGTTTCCCCCTTGTCGGCGGGGCCGGGCGCGACGACGAGGCAGTGCATGTCTTCGTCCAACACGTCCTGCGGCCGCTCGATTTGCGAAGGATCGAGCCGCGGCAGCCGCTGCGTCGCCCAATGCCAGTCCTCGATGAAAACGAGCTGCACGCTGGAAACGATCGGCCCACGCATTTCGATGTGCGTGTCGCGCCATGGCGACAGCCGCGGATTGGCGCCAAGGTATTCCACGCCGACGTTATGGCCGCCGACAAACGCGCGTTCGCCGTCGACCACGACGATCTTTCGATGGTTGCGAAAGTTGAGCTGGAAGCGGTTGACGAAGCGCCGGTTCGTCGCGAACGGATGCATCTCGACGCCGCCCGCGATCAGCGCCGACACATAGTGCTGCGGCAGATCGAAGCTGCCGATGCTGTCGTAGAGGAAGCACACGCGCACGCCTTGCGCGGCTTTGGCGAGGAGGCACTGCTTGAGTCTTTCGCCGAGGGCGTCGTCGCGCACGATGAAGAACTGCACGAGCACATAGCAGCGCGCATTTTCGATCGCCTCGAGAATCGCGGCAAACGTGGCATCGCCATTCACGAGCGTGCGCACGGCGTTGCCGGGCAGAAACGGCATGCCGCTCAGGCCGGTCAGCGCGCGCACGACCGCTTGCCCGAGCGCATCGGCCGGGCGGCCCGTCGACGACGCGCGCGTGTCCCACGCGTCCGGGTGCATATGCGCGCGCAGCAGCTCGTTCTCGAGCCGGCGCGCATCGACGTAGCCGGAAAACTTGCTGCGCCCGAGAAAGAGATAGGGAATGAGCGTGAGGTAGGGCATCGCGACGAGCGAGACGGCCCAGGCGATCGCGCCTTGCGAGGTGCGGGTGTTGAGAATCGCATGGCACGCGGCAACGCCGCCGAGCACATGCGCCGCGAAGATGAGGCTGCCAAGAGAAAGCCAGTCGAATTGCATGAGTGCGGGAGGCTGCCGGTTTGGTCCAAGGGCGGCCATGCAAATCGCCGGCCAGGTGCATCTTACCGAAGCCGGACGAATTAGGAGCGGATCATTCTTCGTTTTGCGCCGCGCGCGGCGTTACGGGTGCCGCTCGCCGCGTAAGCAGAATGCCGCCCGCGAGCAAGAGCTGTGCGATTGCATAGCTGAACCAGATGGCATACGCGCTGCCGGCGAACGGGCCGACGAAACGATCGATGCCGATCATCGCATCGGAGGCGACGAACGCCAGGCCGCCGAACGCCACGGTGGAACCGGGCAGGCGCGCGGCGAGCGCCATGCTCGCCATCGCGCACAACGCCAGCATGTAGACCGCCACCGGCGCCGCTAAAGCGCCGAGCCGCGGGAAGAATACGCCGTACATGGCGAGCGCCGCCGCCCAGACGAGCGGTAGCGCGACGCGTCGCCAGCCGCGTGGCGCGCCGGCGAGCGGCGCAAAGAGCGCGCAGTAGGCGAGATGCGCGAGGAGAAACGCCCCGAGGCCGCCGATGAACGAGAACGACAACTGCGGCAGCGCAAGCAACACGTCGCCGACGCCCGACGCGACGAGCGCAGCGCATAGCCGAGCCCGTTCGCGCGCTGGCTCGTGGCGCGCCGCGGCCAGCACCAGAAGCCCGCACATCAGCACTTTGGCCGCGGCTTGGTCGGGATAGGGCGCGCCGCGCAGCGAAATCCCGTAGGCAAGCGCCGCGCCGCCGGCGACCAGCCACAAGCGCCGGCTTTGCGAGGCGGCTTCTACATGCGCGTTCTCGGCGGGCGAGGGTGTCGGCATCCTGGAGGTCGGAGTGGGCCTTGTCGGGAGAGCACGCGTGCGGGTGCGAGCCAGGAGCGATGTAGGCGTCGTCAGGCCGCCGGCAGGTCGCTCGCCTGAATCAGGAAGACAGAATCGTCGCCGCCGCTTGTCGACAGCCAGACGAGGTCGAGCCCGCCGAGCGCCGCTTCCACATTCGCCCGCTCGTTGCCGATCTCGACGACCAGCAGGCCATCGTCGGTGAGCCAATTGCGCGCTTCGCCGACGATCCGCCGCACGACGTCCATGCCGTCCTCGCCGCCCGCGAGCGCAAGCTGCGGCTCATGCTGGTACTCGAGCGGCAGCGCCTGCATCGATGCGCTGTTCACGTACGGAGGATTGGCGATGATCACGTCGTAGCGCCGCTCGGCAAGGGGCGCGAAGAGGTCCCCCTCAAAGAGCGCGACGCGGTCCTCGAGCGCATAGTCGGCGACGTTGATGCGCGCGACTTCCAGCGCTTGCGCCGAAATATCGCCCGCATCGACATCGGCATTGGGAAACGCATGAGCCGCGAGAATCGCGAGGCAGCCGGAGCCTGTGCAGAGCTCGAGCACCGCGCTGACTTCGTCGGGATCGGCAACGTACGGCTGCAAGCCGTCTTCGAGGAGCTCGCCGATGAATGAGCGCGGCACGATCACACGCTCGTCGACGTAAAAGCGCCGGCCGTGCATCCACGCTTCGCCGGTGATGTAGGCGGCCGGCACGCGCTCGCCCGCACGACGCTCGATGACCTTCAGCACCGTGTCGATTTCCGTGTCGAGCAGCCGCGCGTCCAGAAAAGGCTCGAGCGTATCGAGCGGCAAATGCAGCGTGTGCAGGATCAGATAGGCGGCTTCATCGTAAGCGTTCGAGCTTCCGTGGCCGAACGCCAGCCCGGCTTCGGTGAATCGCGAAACGGCATAGCGCAGCAGATCGCGCAAGGTGGTGAACGGCGTGGTCATCGCGAAGTGTCCTCCCGGAGCATGGTTCTTTTCGGTCATGCGATCAGCGCTTCGAGCACGCGCCGGTAGATATTCTTGAGGGGCTCGATGTGCGCGAGTTCGATATGCTCGTCGATCTTGTGGATGCTGCCGTTCGGCGGCCCGAACTCGACGACCTGCTTGCAGATGCGCGCGATGAAGCGGCCGTCGGACGTGCCGCCTGTCGTCGAGAGTTCGGTGGTGACACCCGTCTCGTCCTTGATGGCTCGCTCGAGCGCGTTCGAGAGCTCGCCGCGCGGCGTGAGAAACGGCAGTCCGCTCACGGTCCAGTCGAGTTCGTAATCGAGGCCGTGCTTGTCGAGGATCGCGTGCACGCGCTTCTGCAGTTCCTCGACGGTGCTCGCCGTCGAGAAGCGGAAGTTGAACATGAGCTCGGCGCGCCCCGGGATCACGTTGCTCGCGCCCGTGCCGCTGTGCAGGTTCGACACTTGCCAAGTGGTGGGCGGAAAGTACTCGTTGCCTTCGTCCCAATGCTCGGCGACGAGCTCGGCAAGCGCCGGCGCAAGCAGATGAATGGGATTCTTGGCGAGATGCGGATACGCGATGTGGCCTTGCACCCCTTTCACGATGAGCTTGCCCGACATCGAGCCGCGCCGCCCGTTCTTCACGACGTCGCCGAGCGTCGCGCTCGAAGTCGGCTCGCCGACGACGCAGTAATCGAGCCTTTCGCCGCGCGCTTTCAGCGCTTCGACGACCTTGACGGTGCCGTCGGTGGCCGGGCCTTCTTCGTCGCTTGTAATGAGCAGCGCGAGCGAACCCCGATGCGCGGGGTGGGCGGCGATGAACTCCTCGCTCGCAACGACAAAGCCCGCGATCGACGTCTTCATGTCGGCGGCGCCACGCCCATAGAGCTTGCCGTCGCGCTGCGTGGGCGCGAACGGCGGCGAGCTCCATTGCTCGAGCGGGCCGGTCGGCACGACGTCGGTGTGGCCGGCGAACGCGAGCAGCTTGCCGTGCTCGCCGTCGGTGCCGCGCTTGACGGCCCAGAGATTCGTGACGCCGTGCGATTCGATCGTCTCGCAGGTGAAGCCGATCGCTTCGAGGCGCTCGACCAAGAGCTTCTGGCAATGCTGATCGTCTGGCGTGACGGACGCGCGGGCAATCAACTGTTCGGTGAGGGCAAGGGTGCCGGACATGGATTCAGATCACTAACGATGAAAAAATGCCGGCGCAAAAATCGCCGGCTATTGCATGAATTGCTCTTCTCGCGACGCGTCACCTCTATCGGGCGCCGCGTAGCATGGCGTTACGTCACACCGCGCCGCAGCGTAGTCCGTGCTCCGCACTGAAGACGAACCCGAACCATGCTCAAGCAAAAAGCGCGGCGTACTGATCGGCCGAAAAGCCGAGCGATTTCACGCGCCCGTCGACGACCACAACAGGCCGCTTGACGACCGAAGGCTTCTCGATCATCAGCGCGATCGCGCCGGCCTCGCTGCCGGCGGCCGTCTTCGCTTCGTCGGACAGGCCGCGCCAGGTCGTGCCGCGCCGGTTCAAAAGCGCTTCGAGCGACACATCGGCGAGCCATGCCTGCACAAGCGCCGCGTTGAGTCCCGCTTTCTTGAAGTCGTGAAACTCGAACGGCACGCCGTGCGCCTCGAGCCACGTTCGCGCCTTCTTTACGGTGTCGCAGTTCGGGATGCCGTATACGACGGTTCGCGCCGCACCCATCAATCGCCTCGAAGAAGTTCGTTCAGACCGACCTTCGCGCGCGTCTTGGCATCGACCTTCTTCACGATCACGGCGCAGTACAGGCTGTGCGTGCCGTCCTTCGAAGGCAGGTTGCCCGCCACGACCACCGAGCCCGGCGGCACGAAGCCGTAGCTCACTTCGCCCGTTTCCCGATCGTAGATCTTGGTGCTTTGGCCGAGATACACGCCCATCGAAATGACCGAGTTCTCGCCGACGATCACGCCTTCGACGACTTCCGAGCGCGCGCCGATGAAGCAGTTGTCCTCGATGATGACGGGATTCGCCTGCAGCGGCTCGAGCACGCCGCCGATGCCAACGCCGCCCGACAGGTGCACGTTCTTGCCGATCTGCGCGCACGAGCCCACGGTGGCCCACGTATCGACCATCGTGCCTTCATCGACGTAGGCGCCGATGTTCGTGTACGACGGCATCAGAACGACGTTCTTCGCGATGAACGAGCCGCGGCGCGCAATGGCCGGCGGCACGACGCGAAAGCCGCCCGCGGCGAAGTCCTCGGCCGTGTAGTTGGCGAACTTCGAAGGCACCTTGTCGTAGAACTGCGAGTAGCCGCCGGCCGGCATCGGCGCGTTGTCCTCGAGCCGGAAGGACAGCAGCACCGCCTTTTTCAGCCACTGATTGACGACCCATTGGCCGTCTTTTTTCTCGGCTACGCGAAGCGCACCGCGGTCGAGTTGTTCGATGGCATGGGCGACGGCATCGCGCACGTCGGCGGGGGCCGCCTTCGGCGACAGCTCGGCGCGGTTTTCCCAGGCGTTGTCGATGATCTGCTGAAGTTGTTGCGACATATTCGTGGTTTCGCTTAGGTGATGACTGAACTCGAGAGGGCGGCCCGGGCGCAAGCGGTGGGGAGCCGGCCGTACCTTCGGCACGCGGTATCAGCGCGCAAGGCCGCGGCAGAAATCGACGATGCGTTTGGCACCCTCGACGCACTCGCTCACGTCGGCGACGAGCGCCATGCGGACGAAATTGCTGCCGGGGTTCGTGCCGTGCGCGCTGCGCGCAAGGTACGAGCCCGGCAAAACCGTCACATTATAGTCGGCGTATAGGCGCCGGGCGAACTCGGTGTCCGTGAGCCCCGTGCGCTCCACGTTCGCCCAGAGGTAGAACGCCGCGTCGGGCAGGCGCACGTCGAGCACGTCCGCGAGCATCGGCGTGACCGTCGAAAACTTCTGCACATATTTGGCGCGGTTCTCGCGCACGTGCGCCTCGTCGCTCCAGGCCGCGACGCTCGCCGCCTGATAGACGGTCGAGAGCGCTGTCCCGTGGTAGGTGCGGTAGAGCAGGAAGCGCTTGAGCAGCGCGGCATCGCCCGCAACGAACCCCGAGCGCATGCCGGGCACGTTGGAGCGCTTCGACAGGCTCGAGAGCATCACGAGCCGCTCGAAGCCTCGGCCGAGCCGATGCGCCGCCTCGAGCGCGCCGAGCGGCGGCTTCGCTTCGTCGAAGTAGATTTCCGAGTAGCACTCGTCGGAGGCGATGACGAAGCCGTGCCGGTCCGACAACGCGAAGAGCTCGCGCCAATCGTCGAGCGTGAGGACGGCGCCCGTCGGGTTGCCGGGCGAGCAGACGTAAAGCAATTGCGTGCGCGCCCAGACGTCCTCGGGCACGGCGCCGTAATCGCAGGCGAAGTTGCGTGCCGGATCGCTGTTCGCGAAGTAGGGTTGCGCGCCGGCGAGCAGCGCGGCGCCCTCGTAGATCTGATAGAACGGGTTCGGACACAGCACCACGGCGTCGGGCAGCGTGCCGTCGACAACCGTCTGCGCGAGCGCGAAGAGCGCCTCGCGGGAGCCGGACACCGGCAGCACCTGCGTCGCGGCATCGAGCGCGGGCAGCGCGTAGCGCCGTATCGCCCATTGCGCGATCGCTTGGCGCAGCGCGTCGGAGCCGAGCGTGGCGGGATAGTTCGCAAGCGCATCGAGCGATGCGACTACCGCTTCGCGGATCAGCCCCGGCGTGGCATGTTTCGGCTCGCCGATGCCGAAGCTGATGTGCGGCAGGTGGGCCGGCGGCGTCGCGTCTTTCAAGAGGGCGCGCAGCTTTTCGAAGGGATAGGGCTGAAGGCGATCGAGTAGCGGATTCACTTGGGGGGGCTCGGCTAACGCGGGTGAAGGAGCGGCGCGGGCTTGACGGCGCGTGAGGCGTGCGGGACATGCACGCTTCGACGCGCGGCGCGCGCATGGAGCCGGCAATTATAGCCCGCAGGGCCGTCGCGCCGTTGCGCACAAGCCGCATCCGGCCTCGGACGAAGAAACGGCCAATGGTATGATTGCCACTTGCTCGCGGTCCCGGCGAGGATGATTGCCGGTGTCGCGTCCGCGGTCCACTTCCGAGCGCGTCGTATTCGTTTCGCTGTGTATTTGCTGCGCTTCGCCGGCTGTCAAGGGCGAGGGCGGCATCGAAAAACGCCGCGTGTTCCGTTCGACTTTCCCATTCAAACAGCCATATCGCCGTGCGTCTGACCTCGATCAAACTCGCTGGCTTCAAATCCTTCGTCGATCCCACGCATTTCCAGGTCCCGGGCCAGCTTGTCGGCGTCGTCGGTCCCAATGGTTGTGGCAAGTCCAACATCATCGATGCCGTGCGCTGGGTGCTCGGCGAGTCGCGCGCCTCGGAGCTGCGCGGTGAATCGATGCAGGACGTGATCTTCAACGGCTCGACAGCCCGCAAACCCGGCAGCCGCGCCAGCGTCGAGCTCGTGTTCGACAATGCCGACGGCCGCGCGGCCGGCCAATGGGGGCAATACGCCGAGATCGCTGTGAAGCGCGTGCTCACGCGCGACGGCACCTCGAGCTATTACATCAACAACCTGCCGGCGCGCCGGCGCGACATCCAGGACATCTTCCTCGGCACGGGCCTTGGGCCGCGCGCGTACGCGATCATCGGGCAGGGCATGATCGCGCGCATCATCGAAGCGAAGCCCGAGGAGCTGCGCGTCTTTCTCGAAGAAGCCGCCGGCGTGTCGAAGTACAAGGAGCGCCGCCGCGAAACCGAGAACCGTCTGCACGACACGCGCGAGAACCTCACACGTGTGGAAGACATCGTGCGCGAGCTCGGCGCGAACCTGGAGAAGCTCGAGGCACAGGCCATCATCGCAACGAAGTTCAAGACGCTGCAAGCCGAAGGTGAAGAGAAGCAGCGGCTCTTATGGCTGTTGCGCAAGAACGAGTCGGCGAGCGAGCAAGCACGACAGCAGCGGGCCATCGCCGAGGCGCAGATCGATCTCGACGCGCAGACGGCCAAGCTGCGCGAAGTCGAGGCGGGGCTCGAGACGCTGCGCGTCGCGCATTACGCGGCGAGCGATGCGATGCAAGGCGCCCAAGGGGCGCTTTACGAAGCGAACGCCGAGGTGAGCCGTCTCGAGGCCGAGATCAAGTTCATCATCGAGTCGCGCAATCGCGCGCAGGCGCAGATCGCCGCGCTCACGGCGCAGCGCGAGCAATGGCAGATGCAGGCCGAAAAAGCGCGCGGCGACCTGGAAGACGCCGAGGCGCAGCTTGCGATCGCCGAGGAAAAGGCCGCGTTGGCCGAAGACGAAGCCGCGGCGAAGCATGATGCGTTGCCGGCGCTCGAAACGAGCTGGCGCGACGCGCAGACGCAGCTCAATGACGAGCGCGCGGCGATCGCCCGGACCGAGCAGGCGCTCAAGCTCGAGGCGGCGCATCAGCGTAACGCCGATCAGCAACTGCAGCAGCTGCAGCAGCGCCACGAGCGCTTGAAGACGGAAGCGGGCGGCCTTGACGCGCCCGATGAGGCGCAGCTCGAGGAGCAGCGCATGCAGCTTGCCGAGCATGAGGAAATCCTGCGCGACGCGCAGGCGCGGCTCGCGGACGCGCAAGAGGCGCTGCCGCAGCTCGACGCGCAGCGTCGCGAGGCGCAAGAGCGCGTGCAAAAGGAAAGCGCGCAGATCCATCAGTTCGAGGCGCGCCTTCTCGCGCTCAAGCAGTTGCAGGAAAACGTCCAGACGGAAGGCAAGATTCAGCCGTGGCTCGACAAGCACGAGCTCGCCGGCCTGCCGCGGCTCTGGAAGAAGCTTCATGTCGAAGCGGGCTGGGAGACGGCGCTCGAGTCGATGCTGCGCGAGCGGCTCGCCGCCCTCGAAATCTCGAATCTCGACTGGGTGAAGGCGTTCGCAAGCGACGCGCCGCCCGCCAAGCTTGCTTTTTACGCGCCGCCGTCCGCAGCGCTGCCGCGCGAGGCGCCGGCCGGTTTGCGGCCGCTGCTTTCGCTCGTGCGCATCGACGACGCAGGCTTGCGCGCCGTGCTGAGCGATTGGCTCGGCAATGTCTATATCGCGGACGATCTGGCCCAGGCGCTGGCCACGCGCGCGCAGCTGCCGGAGGGCGGGGCGCTCGTCGTGAAGGCCGGGCACGTGGTGACGCGTGTCGGCGTGCAACTGTACGCGGCCGATTCGGAGCAGGCGGGCATGCTTGCGCGCCAGCAGGAAATCGAAAACCTGACGCGCCAGGTGCGTGCCCAGACGCTACTCGCCGACGAGGCGAAGACGGCGGCGATTCGCGCCGAAGCCGCGCATACGCAGGCGTCGCAGGTCCTCGCCGACGCCCGCGCGCAAACCGAGCGCGCGACCCAGCGCGTGCATGCGCTGCAGCTCGATGTGCTCAAGCTCACGCAGGCGCACGAGCGATACACCCAGCGCAGCACGCAGATTCGCGAGGAGCTCGATGAGATCACGGCGCAAATCGACGAGCAGCGTGCGCAGCGCGCCGAATCGGAGGCGAATTTCGAGCGCTACGACGGCGAGCTTGCCGAGTTGCAGGCGCGTTTCGAAGACAACCAGCTTGCGTTCGAGTCGCTCGACGAGACGCTCGGTGCGGCTCGCACGCAGGCGCGCGATGTCGAACGCGCCGCGGCGGATGCGCGTTTCGCCGCGCGCAACATGGCCAATCGCATCGACGAGCTGAAACGCAGCATTCAAGTGGCGCACGAGCAGAGCGAGCGCGTGGCGGGCTCGCTCGAAGACGCGCGCGCCGAGCTCGAGACGATCAACGAGCAGACGACGCACACGGGCTTGCAAGACGCGCTTGCGGTGCGCGCGGCGAAGGAGTCGGCGTTGTCGGCGGCGCGCATCGAGCTCGACGACCTCACGACGAAGCTGCGCCAGGCGGACGAGGCGCGGCTTGCCACCGAGCGCTCGCTGCAGCCGTTGCGCGATCGGATCACCGAATTGCAGTTGAAGGAGCAGGCCGCGCGCATCGCCGGCGAGCAGTTCATCGAGCAGTTGAGTGCGGCGGGCGTCGACGAAGCGCAATTGCAGGAGAAGCTCACGCCGGACATGAAGCCGTCGTACCTGCAAGGCGAAGTCACGCGCATCAACAATGCGATCACGGCGCTTGGGCCCGTGAACATGGCCGCGCTCGAGGAACTGGCCGCCGCGACCGAGCGCAAGACGTTCCTCGATGCGCAATCGGCCGACTTGACGAGCGCGATCGAAACGCTGGAAGACGCGATCCGCAAGATCGACCAGGAAACGCGCACGCTGCTGCAAGGCACGTTCGAGGAGGTGAACCATCACTTCGGCGAGCTCTTCCCGCGTCTTTTCGGCGGCGGGCAGGCGAAGCTGATCATGACGGGCGACGAGATTCTCGATGCGGGCGTGCAGGTGATGGCGCAGCCGCCCGGCAAGAAGAATTCGACGATTCACCTGCTTTCGGGCGGCGAGAAGGCGCTGACGGCCACCGCGCTCGTCTTCGCGATGTTCCAGTTGAATCCGGCGCCGTTTTGCTTGCTCGACGAGGTCGATGCGCCGCTCGACGACGCGAACACCGAGCGCTTCGCCAACCTCGTGCGCGCGATGTCGGACAAGACCCAGTTCCTCTTCATCTCGCATAACAAGATCGCGATGGAAATGGCGCAGCAGCTGATTGGCGTGACGATGCAGGAGCAGGGTGTGTCGCGCATCGTCGCTGTCGACATGGAAACGGCGGCGGGTTTCGCCCAGAATACGGCGTAAGAGAACGCAAGCTGCGGACGAAAACTGCGAACGAAGCCGCGCGGGGGCGCGAGCGTGTCCGCGCGGCAAACGCGAATAAAGAATGTGATGGAGCGTGCATGGACGAGTTGACACTCGGATTGATCGGCGCGGGCGCCGTGGTGGTGGCGGGCGTGGTCGTATATAACGCGTGGCAGGGTGCGAAGGTGCGCCGCAGGATGCCGAGGCCGATGCCGTCCGACGCCGGAGAAGCGCTCGCGCGCCACGATCACGAAGAAGAGCGGCCGTTCATCGAGCCGGCGCGCGCGAGCGCGCCGCGCGAACCGGCGTTGTCCGACGCGCCGCAGGCGGCTAGCGGCTCACGCATCGAGCCGAGCTTCGGTGGTGTCGCGCCGCTCGACACGCCGGCGGACATCCAGGCCGAATCCACAACGCCCAACGGTTATCCGGATGCGCCACAGGTTGACGCTTCAGCCTCGCAAGCGGGGGGCGACGCACCGTCCGCCGAGCGGATCGAGCCGGCGGCCACGACGATTTCGGCGGCACCGCCGCATGTCGTCGATCGCCGCATCGACTGCGTGGTGCCAATTCGCCTGGGCGGCCCGCTCGCCGCCGAGCGGGCGATGCCGCTTGCGCAGCGATTGCGGCGCGCGGGCAGCAAGCCCGTCTACATCGAGGGCAAGGCCGAAGGCGGCGGCAGCTGGGAGTTGCTGCAAAACGGCCAGCGCTACGAGGAGCTGCGCGCAGCGGTGCAGCTTGCCAATCGAGGCGGCGCGCTGAACGAGCTCGAGTTCTCCGAATTCGTGTCGGGCGTACAGCAGTTTGCCGACGCCGTCGACGGTGCGCCCGAGTTTCCCGACATGCTCGAAACCGTTTCGATGGCGCGCGAGCTCGACGCTTTCGCGGCGCAGTGCGACGCGCAGTTGTCGATCAACGTGCTCTCCGACGGCGCGCCTTGGTCGGCCAACTACGTGCAGGCGGTGGCATCGCAAGACGGCTTGCTTCTCTCGCGCGACGGCACCCGGTTCGTGAAGCTCGATGCGAAGCAAAGCCCCGTTTTCATGCTGCAGTTCGGCGACACCAACTTCCTGCGCGACGATCTCACCTATAAGGGCGGGCAGACGATCACGCTGATTCTCGACGTGCCGGTGGCGGACGAAGATATCCTCCCGTTTAGGCTGATGTGCGACTACGCGAACTCGCTCGCGGAGCGGATCGGCGGGCGGGTGGTCGACGACCAGCGCCGAGCGCTGCCCGAAGCCGCGCTGCTCGCGATCGAAAAGCAGTTGATGACGCTCTACGCGAAGCTCGAGGAAGCCGGCATTCCCGCCGGCTCGCCGGCCACGCGCCGGCTCTTCAGCCAATGAGGCCAATGACGCAAACGAGGCCAATGCGGCCAATGAGACAAGGCGGCGCGCACGCCTCTTGCGTCTCATGTACGGTGCTGTGATGATCCGTCGATTTTCCCGCAAAGCGAACGCTTGACGCACACCCTCAGAAGCATGACCCGAACGACCGTTGAACCGCCCGCCGACAACCAGGCCGAACGCGCCGCGTGGCTGCGCGCCGAACTCGAACGCGCAAATCATGCGTATTACGTGCTCGATCAGCCCGAGTTGCCCGATGCCGAATACGACCGGATGTTTGTCGAGTTGCAGGCCATCGAGTCCGAGCATCCCGACCTGATCACGCCCGAGTCACCGACCCAGCGCGTCGGCGGCGAGGTCTCGAGCGGTTTTTTGCCCGTCGTGCATGCGAAGCCGATGCTGTCGCTCAACAACGGCTTCAGCGACGAGGATGTGGTCGCGTTTGACAAGCGAGTGGCGGATACGCTGCATCGCTCGCCGGTCGAATACGGCTGCGAGCTCAAGTTCGACGGGCTGGCCATCTCGCTGCGCTACGAGGACGGCCGGCTCGTGCGGGCTGCAACGCGTGGGGACGGTGCAACGGGCGAGGACGTCACGCAAAACGTGCGTACGATCCGTTCGCTTCCGCTGAAGCTGAAAGGCGAGCACTTCCCGCGCGTCGTCGAAGTACGCGGCGAGGTGTTGATGTTCAAGCGCGATTTCGAGCGCTTGAACGCGCGCCAGCGCGAAGCCGGGCAGCGCGAGTTCGCCAATCCTCGCAATGCGGCGGCGGGCAGCTTGCGCCAGCTCGATTCGAAGATTACGGCGCAGCGGCCGCTGTCGTTTTTTGCCTACGGCATCGGTGTGCTCGAGGGCAGGGAGATGCTGGACACGCATAGCGCGTTGCTCGAGTGGTACGTCGAGCTCGGCTTGCCCGTGTGTGCGGAGCGCGCGGTCGTTCAAGGGGCGCAGGGGCTGCTCGATTTTTTTCAGCGCATCGGCGAAAAGCGCAAAGCGCTGCCGTATGACATCGACGGGGTCGTGTACAAGGTCAATCGTCGCGACGAGCAGGACGTGCTCGGCTTCGTGTCGCGCGCGCCGCGCTTCGCGCTCGCGCACAAATTCCCGGCCGAAGAGGCGGCGACGGAGCTGCTCGACATCTACGTGAATGTCGGCCGTACCGGAGCGATCACGCCCGTGGCGCGGTTAAAACCGGTGTTTGTCGGCGGCGTGACGGTGACCAACGCGACGCTGCACAACGAAGACGAAGTGCGCCGCAAGGACGCGCGCATCGGCGATACGGTGATCGTGCGCCGCGCGGGCGATGTCATCCCGGAGCTCGTTTCGGTCATGCTGGAGCGTCGGCCCGCCGATGCTCGCGAGTTCGTGATGCCGACCGAGTGTCCCGTTTGCGGCTCGCGCGTCGAGCGGCTGCCCGATGAGTCCGCCGCGCGTTGCACAGGCGGGCTTTTCTGTCCGGCGCAGCGCAAGCAGGCGCTCTGGCATTTCGCGCAGCGGCGCGCGCTCGATATCGACGGGCTCGGCGAAAAAATCATCGATCAGCTTGTCGAGCAGGAACTCGTGCGCACGCCGGCCGATCTCTTCAATCTTGGCTTTGCGACGCTCGCCGCGCTCGACCGCTTCGCCGACAAGTCCGCGCAGAACCTGATCGATTCGCTCGAGAAGGCCAAGCACACGACGCTCGCGCGCTTCATCTACGCGCTTGGCATCCGGCATGTTGGAGAATCGACGGCAAAAGATCTCGCGCGCCACTTCGGCTCGCTCGATCCGTTGATGAACGCATCGATCGACGAATTGCTCGAAGTCAATGATGTCGGCCCGGTGGTGGCCGAATCGATTCATCAGTTCTTTGCCGAAGAGCACAACCGGACGGTCATCGAGCAACTGCGTGCGCCGGGCAAGGTGACGTGGCCCGAAGGGCCGCCTGCACCTCGCGCGCCGCAAGGCCTGCTCGCCGGCAAGACGGTGGTGCTCACCGGCACCCTGCCCACGCTCTCGCGCGAGGACGCGAAGGAAATGCTCGAGGCGGCGGGGGCGAAGGTGGCCGGCTCGGTGTCAAAGAAGACGGACTATGTGGTGGCGGGCGCAGACGCCGGCAGCAAACTTGCCAAGGCTGAGGAACTCGGCATCCCTGTTCTCGACGAAGACGATATGCGCAGGCTTTTGGAGGGACATGATTCATGATTCAAGAAATTCTGAAAATGGGCGACCCGCGTCTTCTGCGCATTGCCAAACCGGTCGATCACTTCGATACGCCTGAGCTCCATGCGCTGATCGCGGACATGTTCGAGACGATGCATCACGCGAACGGGGCAGGGCTTGCCGCGCCGCAGATTGGCGTCGACTTGCAGATCGCCATCTTCGGATTCGGGCACAGTGAGCGTTACCCCGAGGCGCCGCCGGTGCCCGAAACGGTGCTGATCAATCCGACCGTCACGCCGGTATCGCAGGATATGGAGGAGGGTTGGGAAGGGTGTTTATCGGTGCCGGGCCTGCGCGGTGTCGTCAACCGCTTCTCGATGATCCGCTACCACGGCTTCGATCAATTTGGCCAGCCGATCGACCGCGTCGCCCAGGGTTTTCATGCGCGTGTCGTCCAGCATGAATGCGATCACTTGATCGGCAAGCTCTATCCGATGCGCATTACCGATTTCTCAAAATTTGGCTTCACCGAGGTGCTGTTTCCCGATCTCGAGCCGAATAGCGACGATTAATTCGTCGCGAATTCGGCGTGCCGTTTGCCCGGCAAGCCCACGATCGAAAACGACGACGCCCGCGTGATGCGGGCGTCGTCGCATGCCGGCTTGCGCGAGGGCGTCAAGTTCAGAACACCTCGTCGGGCAGCAAATAGCGCCATTGCCCTTGCGGCAGGGCACCGAGGGCCACACGACCCATGCGTACGCGCCTCAGTCCCACCACTTGCAAGCCGACGAGCTCGCACATGCGGCGAATTTGCCGCTTCTTGCCCTCGCGCAGCACGAAGCGAAGTTGCTCACCGTTTTGCCAGCTGACTTTCGCCGGCTTCAACGGCGTATCGTCGAGCGATAGACCGTGGCGCAGCAGCGCGATTTTTTCTGCCGGGAAGTGGCGGTCGATGTCGGTCGTGCGCTCGCCGTAGGTCACGCGAACCAGGTACTCCTTCTCGACGCCCGAATGCTCGCCGATCAAGAGCTTGGCGATGCGGCCGTCCTGGGTGAGCACGAGCAGGCCCGTCGAATCGATATCGAGCCGGCCCGCCGGCGCCAGCGCGCGCAACTGGCTCGGAGAAAAGCGCGCGGGTGAACGGTCGCCCTCCCAGTGGTTCGCCGGTGTGATCAGCGTCACGGCCGGCTGATAGCCATCCTCGGCTTGCCCCGAGACGTAGCCCACCGGCTTGTTGAGGAGAATCGTGACTTGCCGGGCCTGCGCCGCGCGCGCGTCGGGGGACACTTCGATCTGCTGTTCGGGCGTTACCCTCGCGCCGAGCGTATCGACGACCACGCCATCCACGCGCACCCAGCCGTTCTCGATCCATTCGTCCGCCTCGCGGCGCGAGCACAGTCCAAGCTCGGACATGCGCTTGGACAGACGCATCGTGCCTGCGGCGGCGGTGCTGTCGCTTGACGCCGCGTGCTCGTGGGCGGCCGTTGGGCGTGGCGCGCGCGCTGCATCAGCGCGCTTCGTCGGGGCAGCCGACGGCGGTGGGGTGCGTGGGCGCGGTGCGCGCGAAGGTGCGTCGCCGCGCGCGGTGCGCTCGCTGCGGGCGTCCCGTTCACTGTGCGAATCGCGTCCGGTGCGCTCCGGGCGTCCGGGGCGCGCCAACCGCTCGGACCGTTGAGGCCGCTCTGACTGTCGCTGTGCTTCGGCCCGCTGGAACGGCTCAGACCGTTCGAAGCGCCCGGACCGTTGCGACGATGGGGACCGCTCGGACCGCTCGGACCGCTCGAACTGTTTTGATCCCGTGGCTCGTCCAACGCGCTCGTTGCGCGCGGGGCGCTCGCGATGCTCCTCGTGCACGGGCGCGTCGCCGCGCTCGGCGCCAAAGCGCTTCACTGGCGCGCCGATCTTGCGGCTCGCGCGCGTCGATTCATCGCGCGTCGTCGCCGACGTGCGTCGCGGTGCCGGCTGTGCCGAGCGGCCTTCCCTGAAACCACGCTCGTCGGCACTGCGGCGGGGCTTGTCCGTCGCCGGCCCGCGAAATTCGCGGCGTGGGCTATCCGCTTCGCGATCCGCGCGCCGGCCAGCTTGCTGGTCGCGCTCGCCACGCCGCACTCGGTCGTCGCGCTCCCCGCGGCTCACCGGGGCCGCCTGGCCACGCGCGCCGGCCGCCGGAGCACCCGCTGCCTTCCTCGGCGCCGCTCCCGGTACTTTGGGCTTGTTCGCCCGGGCACGCGGCGCGCCGCCTGCCGTGCCCGATTTTCCTGCGCCGGTGGCACGCCGCTCGCCGCCGGCGCCCGCTCCGGCGCCTCGCGGCTGCGCGGCGCCGGCCGGCGCGCGAGCAGGCTTGCGTGCCGACGGGCTGCCGGCTCGGACGGGAGCGCGATCCGGAGCGGCCGGTCGCGGATGCTTGGCTGTCAATTTGACGCGCATAAACTCTCACAAAAAAGTGCCGGTCGACTCACGTTCGATTGCCCTCTCGAAAGGGCTCGCGCATGGCGACGGGCAATGGAGCCCGATCAATGTCGAGCTACCGTCAATATCTCGGACTGGCAGGAGCGTTCGTTCAAACGCCCGAATGCGAATGGGTAAGCAGCCTTCAGGCCCTCATACGGCAATAGCGCGCAGCAACTCGGTTTCGACCTGAATTTGCAGACGATTGTCCGAGAGGCCGCGTCCGTCGAGCAGGAACACGTCCTCGACACGCTCGCCGAGCGTATTGATCCGCGCTGCGTGGACGTCGACCTGATGATCCGCCAGCACGCGCGCGATCGAATAAAGCAGGCCGGGCCGGTCGTTCGCCGACACGGACAGGATGTAGTACTGACCGCGCTCGTCGGCCCGCAAGTCGACGCGCGGGGTAATGGGAAACGTCCGCGAAAGCCGCGACAGACGCCCCTTGGACGGCTCGGGCAGCGGCGCATCGGCCGACAGGCGTGCCGCAAGCTGCTGCTCGACGAGGTTGGCGATGTCGCGGTAGTGCACGTCGTCCTCGGTGTGCGCGACGATGAAGTTATCGAGCGCATAGCCGTGGCGCGTGGTGCTGATGCGCGCATCGAGCACGGACAGGCCGTTGCGGTCGAAATAGGCGCAGATGCCGGCGAAGAGATCGGAGCGGTCGCGCACATAAACGAGCACCTGCAACGCTTCGCCGATCGGCGACGGACGCGCGCGCACGATCGGTGCCTCGGCGTACACGTGGCGATGGAGCACGCGCGTCTGCCAAGCGATGTCGGCGGCATCGTGGCGCAGGAAATAGCCGACGTCGAGCTGCTCCCAAAGCCCGCGATGCGCGTTCTCGGGCACGGTTTCGAGGCGCAAGAGCGAGAGCGCCTCCTCCTGGCGCGACTTCAGCTCCGAGTGCGCGTCGGGCCGGGCGCCGCCGAGCACGGCGAGCGTCGTGCGGTACAGATCCTCGAGCAGCTTGCCCTTCCACGTGTTCCAGACCTTGGGGCTCGTGCCGCGAATGTCGGCGACAGTCAGCAGATAGAGCGCGGTCAGCCGCCGCTCGTCGCCCACGAGTCCGGCGAACTGCTTGATGACTTCGGGATCACTCGTGTCCTGCTTTTGCGCGACCTGGCTCATCGTCAGATGATGCTGCACGAGCCAGACGACGAGCGCGCCGTCATCGCCCGCGATGCCGTGCTCGCGGCAAAAGCGCCGCGCGTCGGCCATGCCGAGCGTCGAATGGTCGCCCCCGCGGCCTTTCGCGATGTCGTGAAAGAGCGCCGCGACATAGAGCACCCACGGCCGCTCGAAATTCGCCATCAGCTGGCTGCAGAACGGATACTCGTGCGCATGCTCGGCAAGCGCGAAGCGGCGCACATTGCGCAGCACCATCAGGATGTGCTGATCGACCGTATAAACGTGATAGAGGTCGTGCTGCATCTGCCCGACGATGCGGCGGAAGTTCAGCAGGTAGCGCCCGAGCACGCTCGTCTGGTTCATCAGGCGCAGCGCATGGGTGATGCCTTGCGGCTGCTTGAGTATCTCGAGGAACTGGCGCCGGTTCACGGGATCGCGGCGCCAGCGCGCGTCCATGATGTCGCGCGCGTTGTAGAGTGCGCGCAGCGTGCGCGCCGAAAGCCCTTTGACGCCGGGCGTGGTCCCGTAGAGCAAGAAGGCTTCGAGTATGGCAGTGGGCGTGCGCTCGAACACGTCGTCGCTCGCGATCTCGATCATCCCTTGCTTTTCGACGAAGCGCTCCGACAGCACACGCGTGATCCCGCTCGTCATCGGGAACAATTGGGCTTCGATGTTCTGGATGAGGATCGTCGCGAGCTGCGTGACGGCCTTCGCGGCCCAGTAATAGCGCCGCATGAGCTGCTCGCTCGCGCGGCGCGTTTGCGTCGCCTCATAGCCGAAGCTTTCGGCCGTGGCTGTTTGAAGATCGAAGACGAGCACGTCCTGGCGCCGGCCCGCGATCACGTGCAGTCGGGCGCGCAACGTCTTCAGGAAGCTCTCGTTGCGGCGCAGCTCGCGCGCTTCGCGCGCCGTGATGAGCCCGCGCTCGTCAAGCTCGCGCCAACTGCTGCCGAGTCCTGCCGCGCGTGCGATCCAAAGGATCTGCTGCAGATCGCGCAACCCGCCGGGGCTTTCCTTGATGTTCGGTTCGAGGCTGTACGGCGAATCCTGGTATTTCGCGTGACGCTGGCGCATCTCGAGCACTTTCGCCTGGAAGAACGCGCGCGCGTCGAGCGTTTCGAGAAAACGCAGCGCGAAGCGCTCGAAGAGCGCGGTGCTCCCGACGATGCGCCGCGCCTCCAGCAGCGAGGTGCGCACGGTGATGTCGTTGCCGGCTTCCTCGATGCATTGCCCGATTGTGCGCACGCTGCTGCCGAGCTCGAGCCCGAGGTCCCATGCCATGCCGATGAAGCGCTCGATGCGCGCTTCCAGTTCGGGCGGCGGCGCATCGGGCAGCAGCACGAGGATGTCGATGTCGGAGTAGGGGGCGAGCTCGCCGCGGCCATAGCCGCCGACGGCCGCGAGCGCGAGCGAGGCCGGCATCTCGCAGGCGAGCCAGGCACGCCGCAGCGCATCGTCGGCGGCCCGCGCGAGGGCGTGCATCGACGTGTCCACGTTGCTCGCGGCTTTAAAGCGCGCGATGAGCGCGTCCTTGGCGGCGCGGTGGTCTGCTTTGAGCGAGATGGGGTCTTGCAAGGCGGCGGGGGCGCTCATGGCTATTGCGGGTCGAATGCGGCTAACGATGAAGGTGGCGAGGCGAGGACACCGCTTCGGCGGCGCGCCCCCTCGCCGCGGCGGAAAACCCCGCCGCCATGATGCGCGCCGGGCCTGCTTTTCAAGCGGCGACGGCGATGTGCGGCTTCGCCGGCGTGCCCGCCGACACAGTCAGCACGTCATAGCCGGTATCGGTGACGAGCACCGTGTGCTCCCACTGGGCGGACAAGCTGCGGTCCTTCGTTTTCACGGTCCACTGGTCGGGCATCGTGCGGATCTCGCGGCGGCCGGCGTTAATCATCGGCTCGATGGTGAAGATCATGCCCGACTGGAGCTCGAGACCGGTGCCGGGACGGCCGTAGTGGAGAATCTGCGGGTCTTCGTGAAACACCGTGCCGATGCCGTGCCCGCAGTACTCGCGCACCACGCTGTAGCCGCTCGCTTCGGCGTGCCGCTGGATGGCGTGGCCGATGTCGCCCAGGTGCGCGCCGGGACGCACCTGCTCGATGCCGAGCCACATGCACTCATAGGTGGTCTGCACGAGGCGCTTGGCGAGGATGGACCCTTCACCGACGATGAACATCCGGCTGGTATCGCCGAAATAGCCGTCCTTGATCACGG
>DASZGN010000095.1:0-11266 GCA_035938775.1 Trinickia sp. | reverse complement strand
GCGTGATCCTTTGCAATGCGCGGGCGATGGGCGAATTCGGCGCGGTATCAGTGGTCTCGGGCCACATTCGGGGCCAGACCGGCACGATGCCGCTGCACGTCGAAATTCTCTACAACGACTACAACTTCGCGGCCGCGTTTGCCGTGGCCTCCCTGCTCGCGCTGATCGCGCTCGCCACGCTCGGCTTGAAACTGCTCGCCGAACGCCGCATGGCGCTCGACGCACGCGCGCCGCGTTAATTTCCAAATCAAGAGGGCCCCGATGGGAATCACCGTTAGCAATCTTCAAAAGCGCTTTGGCGATTTCGCCGCGCTTGACGGCGTTTCGCTGGAATTCGGGCGCGGCGAGCTCGTTGCGCTGATCGGCCCTTCCGGCTGCGGCAAGACGACCTTGCTGCGCGTGATTGCGGGCCTGGAGGCCCCCGACGCCGGCGAAGTCGTGCTGCACGGGCGCGACGTGGGCGCGCTCGGTGCGCGCGAGCGGCAGGTCGGCTTCGTGTTTCAGCACTACGCGCTCTTTCGCCACATGACCGTGTTCGAGAACGTCGCCTTCGGCCTGCGCGTGAAGCCGCGCCGCGAGCGGCCCTCGGAAGCGGTCATTCGCGAGAAGGTGCATGAGCTGCTGTCGCTCGTTCAGCTTGACTGGGTGGCCGAACGGTATCCCGCCGAGCTCTCGGGCGGGCAGCGGCAGCGCATCGCGCTCGCGCGCGCACTCGCGGTCGAGCCGAAAGTGCTGCTGCTCGACGAGCCGTTCGGCGCGCTCGACGCAAAAGTGCGCAAGGAGCTACGCGGCTGGCTGCGGCGCTTGCACGACGACCTCGCGATTTCGACGATCTTCGTCACGCACGATCAAGACGAAGCGCTCGAGGTGGCCGACCGCATCGTGGTGATGAACCACGGGCGGGTCGAGCAGACGGGCAGCCCGCAAGAGGTTTACGACCATCCGCGCACACCGTTCGTCTATGCCTTCCTTGGCGATGCGAACCGTCTCCCCGGACGTGTCGAGCCGCACGGTTTCGTCGCGCAGGGCGCGACCGAGCCGTTTGCGCACGGTGTCGCGCGGGCGGCGGGCTCCGAGGCGGCGCCGGGGCCGGCGCATGGCTTCGTCCGGCCGCATGACTTGGAACTGTATCCGCTGAGCGCCGGGCGGCGCGACGGCATTCAAGCCGACATTGGGCGCGTGATCACGCGCGGCGCCTCGGTGCGCGTGGAACTCGCGGGCGAAGCCGGCCCGCTGGAGGCTGAGCTCGATCGCGACGCCTGGCGCGCGCTCGAGCTGGCCGAGGGCGACGGCGTCACCGTCGTCCCCCGTGCATTGCGCGTGTTCGCCGCGCAATAACGGCAAACGAAGGCAAACGAAGGCAAACTGAAGCCGAACGATAGAGGCTCGGCGAAACGTCGCGTCGCCGCCGCTTTCCGTGCTCGCCGCCGATCCGTTTAAAGCGAACCGGAATCAACACGACTTTCGGAAAGCGCCTTTCGAGGAGAGACCAGAATGAACTTCCAGCAATTGCGTTTCGTGCGCGAAGCCGTGCGCCGCAACCTGAACCTGACCGAGGTCGCCAATGTTCTCTACACGTCGCAATCCGGCGTGTCGAAGCAGATCAAGGATCTCGAGGACGAGCTCGGCGTCGAAATCTTCGTGCGCCGCGGCAAGCGGCTCACGGGGCTCACGGAGCCCGGCAAGGCCGTGCATCGGATCATCGAGAAGATGCTGCTGGACGCCGAGAACCTGCGCCGCGTCGCGCGCCAGTTCGCCGACGAAGACACGGGCCACCTCGTCGTCGCGACGACCCACACGCAGGCGCGCTATGCGTTGCCGCCGGTGATCCGGCAGTTCAAGGAAGTATTCCCGAAGGTGCATCTGGCATTGCGCCAGGGCAGCCCCGAGCAGATCGCGCAGATGCTCATCGACGGCGAAGCGGACATCGCGATCTCGACCGAAGCGCTCGATCGCTATGCCGACATCGTCACGTTCCCCTGCTATTCGTGGCATCACGTGGTGGTTGTGCCGAAGCGGCATCCGCTCGTCGACCGCGCGCAGGTGACGCTCGAGGAATTGGCCGAACATCCGATCATCACTTACGACCGCGATTTCACGGGCCGCTCGCATATCGACGAGGCATTCGCGAAGGCCGGTGCGCTGCCCGACGTGGTGCTGACAGCAATCGATGCCGATGTCATCAAGACGTATGTCGAGCTCGGAATGGGTGTGGGCATCGTAGCGGCGATGGCCTACGATCCGAAGCGCGACGCCGAGCTCGTCGCGCTCGACACGCAGCATCTGTTCGAGCAAAGCACGACGCGCGTGGGCCTGCGCCGTGGCGCGTTCCTGCGTTCGTACGCGTACCGGCTGATCGAGATGTTCGCGCCGCGGCTCTCCGAGGCGCAGATCACGGAGCAGTTGCAAGAAGCAGCCTAGGCGGCTTTTCGGACATACGGACATACGGACATACGGGCACACGGGCGCGAACGGCCGCAACAGGATGCGGACCGGGATGCGTTCCGGGATGCGTCCGGGCGGGGCGGCACCCCCGTCTTGTCGTGTCTTAAAATGGTGGCCATGACTACGCCCCATACCTCATCAGCCAGCTCGGCGTTACCGGGCCTTCCGCGTATCGCGGTACTCGCGACGGGCGGCACGATCGCCGGTTCCGCCCCCGACGTCACGCATACCGCCGGCTACCAGGCCGGCGTGGTCGGCGTCGAGCGGCTTCTTGCCGCCGTGCCGACGCTCGGCGGTGTCGCGCACATTCACGCCGAACAAGTCGCCAGCATCGACAGCAAGGACGTCGGTCCCATACTGTGGACGCTGCTCGCGCAGCGCATTGACGCGCTGGCCGCGCGCGAGGACATCGACGGCATCGTCGTCACGCACGGCACCGATACACTGGAAGAAACTGCCTTTGCGCTGCATCTGACGGTGAAGACGGCCAAGCCCGTCGTGCTGACGGCGGCGATGCGCCCGTCGACGGCGCTATCGGCCGATGGCCCGATGAATCTGCTCGGCGCGGTGACGGTGGCGGCCGCGCCCGCGGCGCGCGGGCAGGGCGTGCTCGTCGCGTTCAACAACCGGATCCACTGCGCCCGCGATGTCGTGAAGACGAGCACGTATGCCGTCGATGCGATTCAGTCGCCCGAGATCGGTGCGCTCGGGTGGGTGCAGGACGGTCGAGTCGAGCTCCAGCGCGGCGTCGTTCGTCCGCATACGAGCGCGACGCCGTTTGCCGCGGTCGCGGCGCCCTGGCCGATCGTCGAAATCGTCGCGAGCTATGCCGGCGCGTCGCGCGTAGCCGTCGATGCGCTCGTCGCGGCGCGGGTGGCGGGCATCGTCGTGGCAGGCACCGGCAATGGCTCGATCCATGCGTCGGTGCAAGCAGCGCTTGCCGATGCCGTGCGAGCGGGGGTTCGCGTCGTGCGCGCCTCGCGGGTGGGATCGGGCCACGTGATGCGCAACGGCGCCGCGCCCGACGATGTCCTTGGCTTCGTAAGCGCCGGCACCCTCAATCCGTACAAGGCGCGCGTGCTGCTGATGCTTGCGCTCGCCGCAGGTATCACCGACCCCGCCGCGCTGCAACGCGTCTTCGATACGTACTGAAGGGGGAAGGAATGGCGCGCGCGAGCGACCCGCATCGCGCCGTGCCGCCTCACGCCGCGAGCGCGGTGCCGTCTCCTGATTGAGCGATTTCGAAGTCGGCCATGATTTCGAGCGCGCGCACCATCGCCGAATGATCCCAGCCGTTGCCGCCGTGCGCCGCGCACAAGCTGAAGAGCTGCTGTGCGCTTGCCGTATGCGGCAGCGCAATGCCGAGCTTGCGCGCGCCGTCGAGCGCGAGATTCAAGTCTTTGCGATGCAGCTCGATTCGAAAGCCGGGCTTGAACGTGCGCTTGGTCATCCGTTCGCCATGCACTTCGAGGATGCGCGACGACGCGAAACCGCCCATGAGCGCACGGCGCACGCGTTCGGGATCGGCGCCCGAGCGCGCGGCGAACAGCAGCGCCTCGGCGACGGCCTCGATGTTCAGCGCGACGATGATCTGATTGGCGACCTTGCAGGTCTGGCCCGCGCCGTTGCCGCCGATCAGCGAAATGTTCTTGCCCATCAGCTCGAACAGAGGGCGTGCGCGCTCGAACGCCGTTTGCGGGCCGCCCACCATGATCGTTAGCGTCGCATCGCGCGCCCCGACTTCGCCGCCAGAGACCGGCGCGTCGAGGTACTCGCAACCGAGTGCGTTGATGCGCTTGGCGAACGCTTGCGTGTCGAGCGGCGAAATCGAGCTCATGTCGATGATGAGCTTGCCGGCGGTGAGCCCCTTCGCCACGCCGTCGTCGGCGAACAGCACGTTCGCGACGTCGGGCGTGTCGGGCACCATCGAGATCACGATCTCGGATGCCTTGGCGACCGCTGTCGAATCGGCGACGACGCTCGCGCCTTCGCGCAAGTCGTCCGGCACCGGATAAGCGCCGTTGACGACGAGCGTATGGCCGCCCTTCAGAAGATTGCGCGCCATGTGCGCACCCATGATGCCGAGGCCGATGAAACCGATCTTTGCCATGTCGATGTTTCCGTTTGTCGAATCGGGAGGAGGGGCTCGGGCGATCAAGCGCCGATCGCCGCGTCCATGCCTGCCGCCGCGCGGTGAAGCCAGCCGAGCCCTTCGAGGGTCGTCGTGCGCGGCTTGTACTCGCAGCCCACATAGCCGTCGTAGCCAAGCGCATCGAGCAGCGAGAACAGGAACGTGTAGTTGATTTCACCGGTGCCGGGCTCGTGGCGGCCCGGGTTGTCGGCGAGCTGGATGTGCGCGATGCGCGCGAGATTCGCTTGGATTGTCGTCGCGAGCTCGCCCTCCATGCGCTGCATGTGATAGATGTCGTACTGCAGGAAAAGGTTGTCCGAGTCGACGGCGCGAATCACTTCGAGCCCGTCTTTCGACCGGTTCAAGGCGAAGCCCGGAATGTCGAAGGCGTTGCACGGTTCGACGAGCAGCTTGATGCTCGCCTTCTTCAGCGCCGCGGCGGCAAAGCGCAAGTTGTCGACGATCGTTGCGCGCGCGCGATCGGCATCGACGCCCGCCGTTGGAATGCCGACGAGGCAGTTCAGCTGAGGCACCTTTAACGCCTGCGCGTATTCAATCGCGCGGCCCACACCGTCTTTGAATTCGCCGACGCGATCGGGCAGGCAGGCGATACCGCGCTCGCCCGCTTCCCAATTGCCCGCGGGCAGGTTGTGCAGTACGAGGCGCAGGCGGTTCGCCTCGAGCCGCTCGGCGAGCTCGGCCGCGGGATACGGATAGGGGAAGAGGAATTCGACCGCGTCAAAGCCCGCGCTCGCGGCCGCCTCGAAGCGATCGAGGAATGGCACTTCGTTGAACAGCATTGTCAGGTTCGCTGCAAATTTCGGCATGTCGGTTCTCGTCGGTCGGTCAGTCAATCGGTCGTTCATGGATCAAGCTGTCGGTCGTCGATCGATGCGAGGCTTCGCGCATCATGCGAGCTGCGAGATTGCGGTCGGCGCATCGTCGCTCGATTCCGCGAGCGCTTCGAACTCGTTGACCGCGTCGATTTCGGCGCCCATCGAAATGTTTGTCACGCGCTCGAGGATCACTTCGACGACGACGGGCACGTTGTACTCGGAGAGCATCGCCTGCGCCTTTTCGAGCGCGGGCTTGAGGTCTTCAGGCTTGAACACGCGCAGCGCCTTGCAGCCGAGCCCCTCAACCACCGCGACGTGATCGACGCCATAGCCGTTCAGCTCGGGCGCGTTGACGTTCTCGAACGCAAGCTGCACGCAGTAGTCCATCTCGAACGCTCGCTGCGCCTGGCGAATCAACCCGAGATACGAGTTGTTCACGACGACATGAACGTACGGCAGGTTGAATTGCGCGCCCACGGCGAGCTCTTCGATCATGAACTGGAAGTCGTAGTCACCCGAAAGCGCGACGATGGGCCGCTGCGGGTCTGCCGCGCGCACGCCGAGCGCGGCCGAAATCGTCCAGCCGAGCGGGCCAGCCTGGCCGCAGTTGATCCAGTTGCGGGCCTTGTACACGTGAAGGAACTGCGCGGCGGCGATCTGCGACAGCCCGATCGTGCTCACATAGCAGGTATCGCGGCCGAATACCTTGTTCATCTCCTCGTAGACGCGCTGCGGCTTGATCGGCACGTTGTCGAAGTGCGTCTTGCGGTGCATGGTGCGCTTTCGCTCGCGGCACGACTCGGCCCAGGCGCCGCGGTCCTTGAGCTTGCCGGCGGCCTCCCATTCGCGCGCGACCTCGACGAACAGCTCGAGCGCCGCGCGGGCATCGGAGACGATGCCGAGATCCGGGCCGAAGACGCGGCCGATCTGCGTGGGCTCGATATCGACGTGCACGAATTTGCGGCCCTTTGTGTACACCTCGACACTGCCCGTGTGGCGATTCGCCCAGCGGTTGCCGATGCCGAGCACGAAGTCCGATGCGAGCAGCGTGGCGTTGCCGTAGCGGTGCGAGGTCTGCAGGCCGACCATGCCGGCCATGAGCGGATGGTCGTCGGCGATCGCGCCCCACGACATCAGCGTCGGCACCACGGGCACGCCGAGCGTTTCGGCAAACTGAACGAGCAAGTCCTCCGCGGCCGCATTGATCACGCCGCCGCCCGAGACGATGAGCGGCCGCTCGGCGTCGTTCAAGAGGGCGAGCGCCGCTTCGATCTGCTTGCGCGTCGCGCGCGGCTTGTAGACGGGCAGCGGCTCGTACGTGCCGATGTCGAACTCGATCTCGGCGAGCTGCACATCGAGCGGCAGATCGACGAGAACCGGACCGGGGCGGCCCGAGCGCATCAAATGGAACGCCTGCTGGAACACGCGCGGCACCAGCGCGGGCTCGCGCACGGTGACGGCCCACTTCGTGACGGGCTTGGCGATCGACTCGATGTCGACGGCCTGGAAGTCTTCCTTATAGAGCCGCGCGCGCGGCGCCTGGCCCGTGATCGCGAGGATCGGGATCGAATCGCCCGAGGCGGAGTAAAGGCCCGTGATCATGTCGGTGCCGGCGGGCCCCGAGGTGCCGATGCACACGCCGATATTGCCGGGCGCGGCCCGCGTATAGCCTTCGGCCATGTGCGAGGCGCCCTCGACGTGCCGTGCCAGCACGTGGCTGATGCCGCCCGCTCGGCGTAAAGCCGAGTAAAGCGGATTGATCGCGGCGCCGGGCACGCCGAACGCGGTGTCGATGCCTTCCTTTTCCAGCACGAGCACGGCGGCGTCGACGGCTCTCATCTTTGGCATGAACGTCTCCTCTTCCGTCATTGGTGAAAACGCCTTCAGGGGCACTGTAGGGGGAGGAAAAAGGTTTGATAAGATCGATTGAAGTCGCTTGTTTCGAAACAAAAAGTATCGAGCGGGGGCGGAGGCAGCGGCGCGGCTCGAAGCGCCGCCGGCCTCTTGCCGTGTAGGCAAGGCAGGACAAGGCCGAGGTCGGGAAGGGGAAACGACGATGGACCGCTTCAAGCAGATCGAAACCTTCGTGCGAGTGGCCGATGCGGGCAGCCTCGCCGCGGCCGCGCTCGAGGAGGGCGTGTCGCCGGTCATTCTCGGGCGGCGGATCGACGCGCTCGAAAAGCGGCTCGGGGTGAAGCTGATGTACCGTTCGACGCGCCGGCTGGTCGTGAGCGAAGCGGGGGCGTCGTTCCTGGAGCGCTGTCGCGAACTGCTCACGGAGTGGGAGCAGGCCGAAAACGAGCTGGCGGCGGGGCGGCGCTCGGTAAGCGGCCACCTCGTCGTCTCGGCGCCGGCCGGCTTCGGCCGCAAGCATGTGGCGCCGCTTGCGCCGGCGTTTCTCGCCGATAAGCCGGGGCTCCAGATATCGTTCAATCTGACCGACCGCGTCGTCGATCTGGTGCGCGAGGGTTACGACCTGTCGATTCGGATCGGCGGGTCCGTCGATCCGAATTTCGTTGCGGTGAAGCTCGCATCGAACAGGCGTGTCGTTTGCGGCACGCCCGCTTATTTCGGGAGGCACGGCCGGCCGAAATCGCTCGACGACCTGCAATCGCACAACTGCCTCGCGTTCAACTTGCAAGGCGGCCAGAACCGCGGCTGGAACTTCCGGCGCAACGGCAAGGTGGTGACGGTGCGCGTCGCCGGTTCGCTCGATTGCAACGACGGCGAGCTGCTGCACCGCTGGGCGGCCGAAGGGCTCGGGCTCGGCTGGCGTTCGACCTGGGAAATCGCCGCGCAACTGGCGAGCGGCGAGCTCGAGACGGTGCTCGACGAGTTCGCGCTGCCCGACTACGACATCCTGGCCGTCTACCCGCAGCAGCGGTATGTACCGGCGAAAGTGCGGTACTTCATCGACTATCTCAAGGAGGTCTACGCCAGCCCCGGGTACTGGAGCGGGCGCGTGTAGGCCCAGGCAATTATCGCTAAGCCATTGAAAGAAAGGCCGATTTCGCTGGGAAAAAGCATTCGCGCATTGCGCGCTGTCCCCGATTGGGTTACACTTTCGGGCTTCTCACTTGCCGCACCGGTTAGACGCCCGGGCGGCTTATATCCACAAGGAGTGCGTATGCGTCACTACGAAATCGTCTTTGTCGTGCACCCCGATCAAAGCGAGCAAGTGCCCGCGATGATCGAGCGGTACAAATCCACGATCACCTCGCGCGGTGGTCAGATTCACCGCATCGAAGACTGGGGCCGTCGCCAACTGGCCTACATGATCGAGAAACTCGCGAAGGCTCACTACGTCTGCATGAACATCGAATGCGACCAGCCGACGCTCGAAGAGCTCGAGCACGCATTCAAGTTCAACGACGCCGTGCTGCGTCACCTGATCGTCAAGATGAAGAAGGCCGAAACCGGCCCGTCGCCGATGATGAAGGAAGTGCAGCGCGAAGAAGCCAAGAAGGCGGCTGCGTCGTCGCAACCGTCCGAAGCGCAGGCTTAACGGTATCTACGTTTTAAGCCACCAAGGCCGCACAGGTTTTTCGCCACTCTCGTGAACAGGCTGCAACTCATGGCAAGCGTGATCGAGCGCGAGCCGCTGCGCTATACGCCGGCGGGTATGCCGATCGCAAGCTGCACGCTGCAGCATCGCGGGGAGGTCGTCGAAGCCGGCATTGTCCGGCAGATCGAAATGACGATGCCCGCGCTTGCCGCGGGGGTGGCGAGCGGCAGGCTGGAAAGCTGCGAGATGGGCGTCGAGACGCTCTTCACGGGTTTTCTGGCGAAGAAGAGCCGCAACGCGCGAACCTTGGTGTTTCACATCACAGAATTGCAGGACATTGGAAAGGACTGAACATGCCCCGCCCGACTGGTAAGAAATTCGACAAGCGTCGTCAGCAACAAAACCCGCTCTTCAAGCGCAAGAAGTTCTGCCGCTTCACGGCTGCCAGCGTCGAGTACATCGACTACAAGGACATCGAAACGCTGAAGGACTTCATCGGCGAAAACGGCAAGATCACGCCGGCTCGTCTGACGGGTACGAAGGCCCACTATCAACGCCAGCTCGACACGGCCATCAAGCGCGCACGCTTTCTCGCGCTCCTGCCGTACACCGATCTGCACAAGGCCTAATCAGACGGCGCTATAAGGAGAATCCGAATGCAAATCATTCTTTTGGAAAAGGTCGTCAACCTCGGCAACCTCGGCGATATCGTCAAAGTGAAGGACGGTTACGCACGTAACTTCCTGATCCCGAAAAAGCAAGCACGCCGTGCGACGAAAGCGGCGATCGCCGAATTCGAAGTGCGCCGCGCCGAACTCGAAAAGGTCGCCGCCGAGAGGCTCGCCGCGGCGCAAGCCCAGGGCGAGAAGATGGCCGGCCTGACCGTTCAGATCGCCCAGAAGGCGGGCGTGGACGGGCGTCTCTTCGGCTCGGTGACGAACGCCGACGTGGCTGAAGCGCTCACGAAGCAAGGCTTCACCGTGGAAAAGGCGCAAGTGCGCATGCCGGTTGGTCCGCTCAAGATCGTCGGCGATCATCCCGTGCATGTCTCGCTGCACACGGACGTGCTGGTCGACGTGACGGTGTCGGTGCTCGGCGAGCACGCGTAACCCGCATTCGGGCAGCGTCAGCCGTCCCGGGCGTTGCCCCGGGGCCGGTCGCAGCGCAAAAGGCAGGAACCGGCAAGCGGTTCCTGCCTTTTTCATTTCGATCGCTGGCGGACGGGCAGTCATTTCGCGATAATTCCCCCCCATGAACGCACTGCCGAAAGATCCCCAACTCGAGTCGCTGAAAGTCCCGCCCCATTCGATCGAAGCCGAGCAATCGGTGCTGGGCGGTTTGCTGCTCGATAACGCGGCGTGGGACCGCATCGCGGATTTCCTTTCGCAAAGCGACTTCTATCGCTACGACCACCGCATCATCTACGAGCACATCGGCCGGCTCATCGCAACCACCCGGCCCGCTGACGTGGTGACGGTCTACGAGGCGCTCACCACCTCGGGCAAGGCCGAGGAAGTGGGCGGGCTCTCGTATTTGAACGCGCTCGCGCAAAACACGCCGAGCGCCGCGAACATTCGCCGCTATGCGGAGATCGTGCGCGATCGGGCGGTGCTGCGCCGGCTGGTGTCGGTCGCCGACGAAATCTCGGCCGACGCCTTCAACCCGCAGGGCAAGGAAGTACGCCAACTGCTCGACGAGGCGGAGTCGAAGGTGTTTTCGATCGCCGAGGACGGCGCGCGCGGCACCCAAGGCTTCCTCGAGATCGGGCCGTTGCTCACGCAGGTCGTGGAGCGCATCGACACGCTTTACCACACGGCCAACCCGAGCGACGTGACGGGCACACCGACAGGCTTCGTCGATCTCGACCGCATGACCTCGGGCATGCACGGCGGCGAGCTCATCATCGTCGCGGGGCGGCCTTCGATGGGTAAGACGGCGTTCTCGATGAACATCGGCGAGTATGTCGCTGTCGAGTATGGGCTGCCCGTCGCCGTGTTTTCGATGGAAATGCCGGGCACGCAGCTCGTCATGCGGATGCTCGGCTCGGTGGGTCGGCTCGATCAACATCGCATGCGTACCGGGCGTCTCACGGACGAAGATTGGCCGAAGCTCACGCACGCCGTGCAGAAAATGAGCGAAGCCCAGCTTTTCATCGACGAGACGGGCGGCCTGAATCCGATGGAGTTGCGTTCTCGTGCGCGGCGGCTCGCGCGGCAGTGCGGCAAGCTCGGGCTCATCATCGTCGACTATCTGCAGCTCATGTCGGGCAGTTCGCAAGGCGAGAACCGCGCGACCGAAATCTCCGAAATTTCGCGCTCGCTCAAGAGCCTCGCAAAAGAGCTGGACGTG
>DASZGN010000094.1:0-2688 GCA_035938775.1 Trinickia sp. | reverse complement strand
CGACGCAACCGGGCGGTGAGTCGGTTCGTCGCCGGTCAGCACGATGGCCGCGACAAGCGCTGCATGTATCAGCACGACGGCGGCGATGGCCCAAACGATGCGCGCATGCATGGATGACAGCGTCGCCGGCAAAAGGCCGGTCAGGTGGGACGACCACTGCATGTTAGCGCCGCTCGCCGGCATTGCCGCGCCGCAGTTGTGTACAAGGCGGCAACTTCACGGGCGGAAGATCAGCAACGAGATGCACAACGTTGTCACAAAACCGATAAGCAATTCCATCTCGGACTCCTCAAGGAGAAAACGAGCGGCTGCTGGCTGTGTGATGCGTGACTGGCGTGCCGGTGGGGAAGGCGGCTGCGGGACCCGAGGGACCGCGCGAAGAACTAACGATTCAGGCGGCCTGGCGTTCGTAGAAGGTCACAGGCACCGGATTCGAATGAGCATGGCGTTTGACGCCGCACCGGCTTTCGCAAACACCGCTTTGCGCCATGACTTCGCGCACCGTTTCTTCACACTTGCCGCAACAGGTGGCGACGCCGAGCTCGAACTGCAGCTCGTCAAAGGTATCGACACCGTCCGCGATGGACGCGCGGATTTTGCGATCGGAGACGGATTTGCACACGCAGACAATCATGATTAATGCGATAGCGAACGTTAATGCGAACTATTATCATTCCGTTCGGGGCGCATGGCAAGCACATCGTCGGATTTTTTGTAACAAGATGCCCTAAATGGCTTGGGGTCGGATACTCAATCGAGCGGGACGCCGCTCACACGGCCTGTGACGGCTGGGCGAGGACCCGGCGATGGGGAATCGACACTTGCTCGACAGCCACGTCGAGCGCAAGCAGCGTGGCCGCCAGCTGACGCAAGTGCGCGCCGTCGCTCGTGGAGTACAGCTGTGGAAGCGGCGCTGAGGCGTCCGAGGCCGGGGCGCGCAGTCCATTGGCATCGAGCACCCGTTCGAGTTGCCGCGCAATGGCCACGCTCGTGTCGATCAGCGATAGCCGATCGCCCGTGATGTCGCGGATCGCCGCGTCGAGGAACGGGTAGTGCGTGCAGCCGAGCACGAGCGTGTCGGCCCCTGCGTCCAGCATCGGCTGGATATAGCTCGCGAGCAGCGTGCGCAATTCGTTCGAACCGGTATCGCAGCGCTCGACCGCTTCCACGAGGCCGTGGCCGGGCTGACAGATGAACCGGCAGTCGGCCGCATGTCGTTCGATAAGGGCGCGAAAGCGGTCGCTGCGCAACGTGACCTGCGTGGCAAGCACGCCGGCCACGCGCGTTTTCGACTGGGCTGACGCCGGCTTGATGCCTGGCTCCACGCCGATGAGCGGAATCGACAGGTGTTCGCGCGCGAGCGCGATCGATTCCGCGGTCGCCGTATTGCACGCCACGACGAGCGCCTTGGCGCCTTGCGAAATGAGCCATTCGCCGATTGCGAGCGTGCGCTCGACGATAAAGCCGTTTTCGCGCTCGCCGTACGGCGCATGTAGCGAATCGGCCACGTAGAGCAACGCCTCGCCGGGCAATTGCGCGCGCACGGCGCGCAGCACGGACAGGCCGCCCAAGCCGGAATCGAAGATGCCGACCGGCGCCGCGGTGCGGGCCGATCCATGGGCGAGCCCGACGATGGGCGCGTCGTACGGTTTGGTCATGACTGGCGTGAGGAGCGCGGTAGAGGGCGCAAGCTTATCAGGACTCGGTCGAGCCCATTGCCGACTGCTGATAGTTTTGAATGCCGACCTTATTAATCAGATCGAGTTGCGTCTCGAGCCAGTCGATGTGCTCTTCGGTGTCGTCGAGAATGGTCGAGAAGATGCCGCGCGAAACGAAATCGCGCACTTGCTCGCAATAGGCGATGGCCTCTTTGCAAGTGGCTTGCGAAGTCTGCTCGAGCTTCAGGTCGCACTCGAGAATTTCCTTCGTTTCTTCGCCGATCAGCAGCTTGTGCAGATCTTGCAGGTTCGGCAGGCCGTCGAGCATGAAGACGCGTTCGATGAGCATGTCGGCGTGCTTCATCTCGCCGATCGATTCGTCGTATTCGTGCTTGCCAAGCTTCTCGAGCCCCCAGTGTTTGTACATACGCGCATGCAGAAAATACTGGTTGATCGCCGTCAACTCGTTTTTCAATTGCGTGTTCAGATATTCGATGACTTTCTTGTCGCCTTGCATGGTTGTTTCCTGTCTTAAGGGGCATTGAGTGCCAACGATAAACGCTGATGCCGCAAATGCCAAGGCTCACGGCCGATTGTCAGCCGCATGCCTGCCCGCAAGCAATAAAAAAAGCCGGACCCGCGGGCCCGGCTTCTCACTTACGCGGGGAAGCGTTCGCCCGTCAGGCCACGACGACCGGCATCTTGCCGATCTTGGCCTGCCATTCTTTGGGACCGGTCTGGTGAACGGACGTGCCGTTCGAGTCGACAGCGACCGTCACCGGCATATCGGTGACGTCGAATTCGTAGATCGCTTCCATGCCGAGATCTTCGAACGCGAGCACTTTCGCGCCGCGAATCGCCTTCGACGCGAGGTACGCCGCGCCGCCGACCGCCATCAGATAAGCCGCCTTGTGCTTCTTGATGGCCTCGATGGCGACGGGGCCGCGCTCGGCCTTGCCGATCATCGAGATGAGGCCCGTTTGCGCAAGCATCGTCTCGGTGAACTTGTCCATGCGCGTGGCCGTTGTCG